>CAZKHA010000004.1:8550-10258 GCA_964552325.1 uncultured Bacteroidales bacterium | reverse complement strand
ATCATATACGATTTAAAGGTTACCCTGTTAGCAAAAGCACCGGTAATAAGAGCAGGGGTAATAATGGCAAACATCATTTGATAGGCAATAAATACAAATTCGGGTATTTTACCATTGGTGTACATCGAATCCATGCCTACACCCATTAAAAAGGCTTTGTCAAAGTTGCCAAAAATGCCGCCTTCTCCTCCGCTAAAACACAGCGAGTATCCAAAAGCAAACCACAGCACGGTGGTCCATCCCAAGGATACAAAGCTTTGGATCATAATACCT
This sequence comes from uncultured Bacteroidales bacterium, assembly GCA_964552325.1. Taxonomy (GTDB): domain Bacteria; phylum Bacteroidota; class Bacteroidia; order Bacteroidales; family TTA-H9; genus CAZKCK01. The sequence goes on along the minus strand of CAZKHA010000004.1, from coordinate 9,985 downwards.
AGGATATTACGTTTTGTGGCCAAGCCACCATAAAAGAAAGCCAATCCGGGCGTCATTAGCATAACAAGGCTGCAAGCCAGCAGCATAAACCCGGTCGATCCAGTGTCAATCATTGTACTAAAATTTTAAATTGATTTATAATGTGATGCCTAAAACAAAATAGATATTCTGCGTCAATGGGTTGGTAATTACCGAAGCCTTTACCGGTAGCTCGAAGCTTTGGGTAATGGCAATTTTTTTACTGGTCGAAAGCCCCGCGTTCACCACACCAGCTTCCGATCCATATAAGCCAGCATCGGGCGTAAAACCAACAAATGCATCAAGCGCCTGGCCTTTAATGCTAAAGCTGTAGCCTAACTCAACATAGGCCGAATAGTTATTCGAAAATGTGGTATCGTTGGTAGCGCTAATGCTGGGCTCGGCAAAATTCTTGTCGTTTCCATACACCATCACACTGGCCAATAAGCTTATCGGAAAGCTTTCAGCACCTTTATATTGGCCAAATGCTTCAACCAAATGACCTGTGGTAGCATTCTCAAAATTAAAATACTTTTGGCTGTCGCCACCCGCAATGCCGTCAATAGGGAAGAAATAGTCGGTAACGCCAAGACTAACACGTCCAACGGTATATTTGGCATAAAGGTCCACTTCGGAATAGGTACCCAATGTGCTGATAGCACCCCAGTACCCAATTTCAAAATTGCCTGCAGTTAATGAAAGGGTAGGCTGGATATTGGGCGATGCACCGTAATCGAGTCCACGCCATACATATCGGCTAACAATATCGGCAGCCACATTTAGTTTTACGTTGCTTTCTTGTGCACAGATGTGCAAAGTGCTGAACAACAATGCAGCACAAGCAAAAAGTTTTGGTAAGTTTTTCAATTTCATAAGGTATAGGTTTTGGTGAAATTCGCTCGCAAAGTTTCCCCGAAACCAAGCGCCAAACAATAAAGTTGGGTTTAAATGCGGCTCAACGAATGTTTAATTTTTTTACGTGTTTTACTGAGATAGTAAGGTTCGCAACCTTGGTTGCATATGGGCGCGCCCCTGCGGGTGGGGTCAGCTTCGCTGGCAAACTTTGTATCAAAGCAACATATAGTTGCGTCGCTACTCGTTTGGCTTCAAGTCCTCGCTGCGCTATGGGCTTTCCGCTCCTATCCCTCACGCGGTTCGGTGGAAGCGAAGTGCGGTGAGTGATGAAAAGAAGGAGAGAGGGGGAGACGGAGGGACGGGAAGACCAAGAGGTTGGTGGAGAATGGGTTATGAAGAGATTGGAGAGGTTTTGATTATAAAAACATTATTGTCCGCCCAAAGGTACCGTTTAAGCAACCCACGGCGTCATTCCGAAGGTTGCAGATTCCCCATCTTCATATTTCCATATTTTTTAAATTTTCACATCTTCACATTTTCACATCTCCACATCTTCACATCT
>CAZKHA010000004.1:0-8450 GCA_964552325.1 uncultured Bacteroidales bacterium | reverse complement strand
GCAGTTGTGTTGAGTTCAAGCTTTTGCATGATGTGGTTTTTGTGCGCACCGACGGTGCTGGCGCTTATAAACAGTTTTTCGGCAATCTCGGCATTGGTGTAGCCCCCGGCTATCATCTTTAGTATTTCCTTTTCGCGGTTCGACAGGCCAGGGTCTTCTTTGGGAGCATCGTCGCTGCCCGAACGAGCAAACCGTATATAACTCTTTAAGATGGCATCCGAAATTTGGTCGCTGAAGAATTCGCCCCCAGCTTGCACCTTGCTTATGGCATTGCTGAGTTCGTTCCACGAGATATTCTTGGGCAAATACCCTTTTGCCCCCGATTTCAACGCGTTGAAAATAAACTCCTCGCTGGTGTACATCGATACAATGATGACCTTTATGCTTGGGTGTTTTTCCCTAAGCAGGGCCGTAAGCTCTATGCCCGATTTGCCGGGCAACGATACATCCATTATTACAATATGTGGTAGCACGTTCTCCAACAATGCCAGCAGCTCATTGCCATCGGCAGCCTCGCCAACCACCAACACGCCGGGTGTTTCGTTAAGTAAGGCATGTATGCCATCGCGCACTAAGCGATGGTCGTCAACAAGGATTATTTTTATGGTATCCATATCAGGCATAAGGTATTTTTACGATAATTTCGGTCCCGGCGCCGGGCATTGCTTTAAGCTCAAACTGTCCATCAATCAGCAAGGCCCGTTCTTTCATGTTTAATATTCCATTGCCATTTAATACCGATGTGGTATCAAAACCCTTCCCATCGTCGCGGCAAATGAATTCGAGGTTTTCAACATTAATATGGATGCTTATCTCCATTGTTTTGGCCTCGGCATGTTTCACAATATTATTAACGGCTTCTTGTGCAATGCGGTACAGATAGGTTCCTGATTTCAGGGCCGGATTGTTTAGGGTTCCGCTAACCGTAAAAATAAGCTTAAGCCCCGTGTTTTGGGCTGCATCCTCGGCAAGTCTTCTGATGGCCGTAATAGGCCCAAATTCTTTGAGGGCCGGAGGTGTAAGCGACCTGCAAATTGCCCTCACCTCATCAATGGTTTGGTCAACAAGGTCTTTGGTTTGGGCTACTACGGTCTTTATTTTTTGTTCGTCGGCACGTGTGGCCAGTTCAAGTTTTAGCTTAATGGCGCTAAGAGCTTGCCCCACGCTATCGTGCATCTCGCGCGAGAGGCGCTGCCTTTCAATCTCTTGCCCGTCAATTACGGAGCTAAGTCTTAGTGATCGCTCTTCAAGCAATTGTTCGTTTTGAAGTTTCAGTTTGCTGGTCATAAAGTTGAACGACTCTGCCAGCTCGCCAATTTCGTCGTTATCTTCAATCTCCACACGGGCATCAAGATTGCCTGTAGCCACGCTGGTAACGGCTTTCCGTAGCTTAATAAGTGGACGGGTAATGCGCCGGGCAAACAGAAAGGTTAGTATAAAGAAAACCGTACCAGTTAAAAAAGTAAACAGCATGATGGTGATACGAAGGCTGTTCACGGGGACCATGGCTTCTTGATAGTCAATTTCGGCCAGTATGTTCCATTGCAAGCCTGGCATCTTGAGTTGTGTAAACGATGACAGCACATGTATGCCCCGGTAATCGTTGCATTCGGTGGTATTGGTTTGGCCTGCAAGTACGCTTAATGCAGCAGCGCTTTGGGTTTGCAGCCGTAGCACGCTGTTTTTTGTAAAACGCGATTCGCTCCTGAAATACCTGTCATTTCCAATAAGGTACGACTCACCTGAGGTTCCCAGGCCATCTTCGGGATTGGATTCGAGCATGATTTTGTTGATGGCATCGGGAGAAATCTGAAGCACCACTATGCCGTTGGTACCGCTTACGAAGGCTGCTGCCCAAAGTCCTTGAGTTCCCGTTTCGGTATAATCAACCAAAATGCCTCCCGTATGTTTCTTAAGCTTGTTTGTGAGCGGGTTGATAGTGGAAGCATTGAGATTGTTGTAGCTGAAAGGCATGAGGGAATCGGTAACAGGGATGTTCATTTCAATAGCTTTGTTGCTTGGGCTTACCACCTGCAACTGTTGATAATAGCCACACTCGCTAAGGTATTGCAATAAATACCGGTCAAAATCGGAATTAAAAAAGGGGGTGTTGGTTTTGCCAGACTTGTGTGCCGTATTCGTCAAATTTAGAAGTTGCTTGGCATCCTGCGAATTGGCAATAAGATCCACATCGCGTATTCGGTCGGCAAAAAAAGCTTCAATTTGTTTTTTGCGCACTGTGCGTACGCTTGTTAACTGGTTAAATGTGCGATCCATGAGCGCATTACGGGCACTGTAATACGAAAACATGCCAATAATGCCAATGGCACCCGTGCCCAACAGCAAAAAAAACAGTATGAGTTTCTCGTTAAGGCTAATCTTTCGCATTGGGCAAAGGTATAAAAGTGCGGCTTTGGTGTGTGCATGCTGCTGCAATTGTTGAATAACATCTATCTTGACCACTTTGAAATTGCTAAAGCAGCCGTTATGTATGTCAATATGTTGACATCAAGGGTGTTTTTTTGTAACTTCGCCGTGCAAATTAACCCACATGCTTACGATTGCCATCGTTACTTTGTTGTTTCTGACTGGCCTAATTTGATGATCAATCATTCTTTAACCACTTTCCAAAAAGTATAGGATACTAGCATGAAAGCCAAGCCCAAGCCAATAGTTATGAAAAGGATTTTTTGGGATCTTGATTTTGAGGTAATCAACTATTACATGAACGCCCATTTTGCAATTGAACGTATATTCGAACTTGGAGATGTAAAAGATATCCAGCATTCCCGACTTTTATATTGCAATAAGTTGATTCCTAAGTATTTGTTGAAAACTAGTTTTTACCCAAAATAGACTAACCAAATCAAGTGCTGCATTTGATAAACCCCTCCACAAGCATCTTATATAAAGGAATACTGCTATGAACGACCACGACAAGACCAAAGGACAACTCAACAATGAGTTACTGAAATTGCAGCAGCAGGAACTGCTCAAAAGCCGCGAGATGCTCAAAAGCATTGAAAAAGCTGCAAAAATTGGCGGTTGGGAATTTGATGTGGAAACCATGGCTCAAACATGGACCGAAGAAGTATTCCATATTCTTGAAATCGAAACCACCCATGGAGCACCTGATGTGCCGGAAGGCATCGGCTTTATTGCACCCGAATACCAGCCCATGGCCATGCTAGGAATTCAACGTGCCATTGAATTTGGCGAACCGTACAATCAGGAGTGGGAAATTATTACCGCAAAGGGGAACAGGCGCTGGATTAATGCAATTGCAACACCTCACAACGAAAATGGCAAAACATCGTCGGTAGCGGGTTCTTTTCAAGATATCACCGATCGCAAACATGCTGAGATTGCATTGGTGGAAAGCAAAGAAAACTTATCAATCACACTTCACTCCATAGGCGATGGAGTGATTTCGACCGATCAAAACGGATTAGTGGTTCAAATGAATCCGGTGGCTGAAAAGCTGTGCGGATGGCTATTGGAAGATGCAGCAGGCAAGCCTTTACCCGAAGTTTTTAAGATTATAAATGCCGAAACCCGCCAAACCGTTGCCAATCCAGTTAAAAAAGTCTTGGAAAAAGGTGAAATTGTTGGGCTTGCAAACCATACAGTGTTGATTTCCAAGAATGGAGCCGAATACCAGATTGCCGACAGTGCTGCTCCCATCAAAAATAAAGAAGGTGAAATTACCGGCGTGGTTATGGTTTTTTCGGATGTAACCGAAGCTTACGGACTTAGGAAAAGTATTGAAGAAAACGAAAAGCGTTACAGAAGCCTATTTAATTCAACAAATGATGGAATTGCACTGCATGAGATCGTTTACAGAAACAACAAGGCGGTAGATTATAAAATTATTGACATCAATCCAAGATTCGAGGAAATAGTAGAAATATCTAGGGTAAAGGCTATCGGTGCTTTAGCCTCAGAGCTTTATGGTACAAGTTTACCACCGTATTTAGATTTATATGCTGAAGTGGCAGAAACAAGAACACCAAGCAGTTTCGAGACTTATTTCCCACCGATGGACAAACATTTTTACATTGCTGTCTATTCACCGGAACGCGGCAAATTTGTAACGGTTTTTCACGATATCACCAACCGCAAACACTCCGAACTCTTGCTACAGCAAAAAACGGAAGAAATTGAAGCCCAAAATGAAGAATTTCAGCAAATAAACGAAGAGCTCAATCAGAAATACCAAGAGTTGGGAGATGCCATAAAGCAAGTAGAACACAGCGAAGCACGGTATCGTAGTTTGTTAGAAAATCTTGAAGCCGGAATTGTGGTTCATGCACCGGATACTTCCATTATCCTGAACAATCACCGTGCTGCCGAATTATTGGGTTTGAGCGATGAACAGATGAGAGGCAAGGTTGCCATTGACCCTGCATGGAAGTTTATACACGAAGATAACACTCCACTTGCACTGGAAGAATATCCCGTAAACCGGATTGTTGAAGGTAGGCAACCTATTAAAGACCAGGTATTGGGCATACACCAACCCGGTAAAATTGATGTTGTTTGGGTAACGGTGAATGGGTTTCCGGTGCTAGATAAATCGAGCAAAATTACCGAAATAGTTATCAGTTTTATTGATATTACCAAACGCAAACAGGCCGAAAAGGCATTGCACGAAAGCGAATTACGCTTCAGGCAACTTGCCGAGAACGCCCAAGACTTAAACTATCGCTACGAACTTAGCCCCAAACGCGGATTCTCCTATGTTAGCCCAGCAGCATTTACCATTACTGGCTATTCGCCTGAGGAGCATTATGCCGACCCAAACCTAGGGTATAAATTGGTTCATCCTGATGATCAACATTTACTGGAGGCAGCAACCCAAGGCAAAGATGCAATCCGCAATCCGCTCCTGTTGCGATGGATTCGCAAAGATGGAACAATGCTCTGGACCGAACAGCGCAACGTTCCCGTTTACGCCGAAGACGGCTCGCTGATTGCCATCGAAGGGATTGCCATTGATATTACCAAACGCAAACAATCCGAATTATTACTTCAGGAAAAGACCGAAGAAATAGAAGCACAAAACGAAGAACTACAACAAATAAACGAGGAGCTTTATCAAACAAACGAGGATTTGGCCGCAGCCATAAGTCGAACTGAAGAAAGCGAGAGGCTCCTAGCCAAAATTGCCGAGAATTATCCCAATTCATTTGTCTCAGTAATTGAAAAGGATTTGACTGTTGGGTTTTCGGGTGGCCAGGAATTTAAACGCCAGAACCTGAATCCCAACGATTTTATAGGTTTAACCATAGAACAGGTTTTTGGCGGCCTCTCCAAAATTGTTAAAGAAAACTATTTAAAGACTTTTAGTGGGCAGGAAACTTCGTTTGAACTGGTCATCAACAATCAAAATCAACTTTACAAAACGGTCCCACTCTATGACGAGAAAAACCAAATCACCCGGATTTTATCTGTTGTTGAAAACATCACCGAGCGCAAACAAGCCGAACAAGAACTTAAACGCATTGAATGGCTGCTGACCAGCAAACCAATGGCAGACGAAATTAAACAACAAGCCTACACGGCTCCGTATGGCGATCTGGTCGCACTCAATACCAGCCGTCTCATCCTTGACTCGGTGGGCGAACAAACCCTCGCCGATATCGTGGGCGACTACCTCAGTTTGCTCGACACTTCTTCGGCAGTGTATGAAAAAAATGGCGATTACGCACTGGGTATCTTCTCGTCCGGTTGGTGCCGATTTATGGACGCTGCTTCGCGCAAGGCTTGTAATACCGACGATAATCGCGAAGCGCTTGAATGCGGGCGGTGGCATTGTCATGAATCCTGCTGGACACGTGCATCTAAAACAGCCATCGAAACTAGGCAGCCAGCTGACATTGAATGTGATGGTGGTATTCACATTTACTCGGTGCCTATCGAAGTTGGTGATGAGGTTATAGGGTCCATCAACATCGGGTATGGCGACCCACCCCAAGATGATCAAAAACTTCTAGAACTTGCTTCTAAGTATCAGGTCAGTTATGAAGAGCTGCGCAGTTTGGCTAGGGAATACGAATCTCGCCCAGCTTTTATTGTTGAACTTGCCAAAAACCGCCTGCATGCCTCGGCCCGCCTGATCGGGGTTATCACCGAACGAAAACAAGCAGTAGAGGCAATGCGCGATAGCGAAGAGAAATTCAGGGATATGGCCAATCTACTACCGCAAATAATTTTTGAATCCGATAGTAGTGGACACCTAACCTATGTGAATAACAATGCTTATAAAACATTTGGCTATCCTGAAGATTATCCGATTTTGGGCAAAAGTTCCCTTGATTTTTACACACTTGAAAGCCGGAATAAGGCAATTGAGAATATTAGGCAAAAAGTAACTGGAAATCAAGGAAGTCATAGCAATGAATATATGATGGTGAGGAAAGATGGTTCAACATTTCCGGCATTGGTGTATTCAAACCCGATCCTAAAAGAGTGCAAACCCATTGGACTGAGAGGCATAATTGTCAATATTACCGAACTGAAACAGGTTGAACAAGCTCTGCGCGAGAGCGAAGAATTATTTTCTTTGTTTATGCAATTCTCTCCGATATATTCTTTTATCAAAGAAATAACCTCTACCGGGAGCCGGGTGCTTGTGTCAAGTGATAATTTGATTGATCTGACGGGCATCCCGAACAGTGAAATGAAAGGGAAGACAATGGAAGAACTGTTTCCTGCCGATTTTGCAGCTAAGATTACACAGGATGACATTGCAGTAATTTCAAAAGGGGAAGTGCTCGAGATTGAAGAGGAATTAAATAGTCGCAGCTATGCAACCATAAAATTTCCAATTGTCCGCAACGGTAAAACCTTACTTGCAGGTTATACTATCGACATCACCGAACGCAAACAGACCGAACAGGCCCTGAGGGAAAGCGAAACCAGGTTCAAAAACATGTTTGAACGGCACAGTTCTATCATGTTGCTCTTGGAACCTGAAACGGGCCGGATAACCGCAGCCAACGATGCATCGGTTAAGTTTTATGGTTACAGCAAAACAGAATTGCTTACCATGCATATCGACGAAATCAATATGCTTTCGCCTGAACAGGTGAGAATGGAACGAGAACATGCTATGCACTACGAAAGGAATTATTTTGAATTTCCGCATAGGTTGGCCAGTGGTGAGGTGCGCACGGTTGAAGTTCATTCAACACCAATTGTTTTTCAGGAACAACAAATTCTGTTCTCCATTATTCACGACATCACAGCTCGTAAACTGGCAGAGGAAGAGCTTGTTAAAGCCAAAGACCGCGCCGAAGAAAGCGACCGCCTAAAATCAGCTTTCCTGGCCAATATGAGCCACGAAATCCGTACACCCATGAATGGAATTCTTGGCTTTGCAGAACTGCTTAAAGAACCCGATCTTAATGGGGAGCAGCAGCAAAAGTACATCGGAATCATCGAAAGAAGTGGTAAACGCATGCTCAACATCATCAACGACATTGTTGATATTTCTAAAATTGAAGCAGGCTTGATGAAGCTGCATTTAACGGAATCGAATATCAATGAGCAGATTGAGTATATGTACACCTTTTTCAAGCCCGAGGTTGAAGCTAAAGGGATCAGTTTCTCGTATAAAAACACCCTGCCGTCAAAAGCAGCCTCCATCACAACCGACCGCGAAAAGGTATTTGCCATCCTGACCAACTTGGTAAAAAATGCCATAAAGTACACACCCAGTGGCGCCATAGAATTTGGTTATGTGTTAAAAACGGCCAATGAATCTAACCCCACAGTACAAAGCAGAATCGCCGACTTAGAGTTCTTTGTGAAAGATACGGGCATTGGCATTCCTAACGACAGGCAAAAAGCTATATTTGAACGGTTTGTACAGGCTGATATCGAAGATAGAAATGCACGTCAGGGAGCTGGCTTAGGTTTAGCAATTACAAAATCCTATGTAGAGATGCTTGGTGGGAAAATTTGGGTAGAAAGTGAAGAAGGAATTGGCTCAACATTTTATTTTACCTTGCCCTACACTGCAGAATTGGTTAACGAAACACTTGTAAAACAAACAGAACCAGCGGATAGCACAGCTTATACAAAAAAGCTGAAGATACTGATTACCGAAGACGATGAAGTATCGGAAATGTTGATTTTAATAGATGTTGATAAGTTTGCCAAAGAAATTCTTAAAGCCCGGACGGGTGTCGAAGCCGTGGAAATATGCCGGAACAACCCCGATATTGAGTTGATTTTGATGGATATCCGAATGCCCGTTATGGGCGGCTATGAGGCTACCCGACTAATCAGGGAGTTTAACAAAGATGTGATAATCATTGCACAAACGGCTTATGGCTTAGCTGGAGATAAAGCAAAGGCGCTCGAAGCGGGATGTAACAACTATATTGCTAAACCCATCAAGAAAGAAGAATTGCTTGCATTAATCCAAAAGTATTTCTAATGGC
>CAZKHA010000003.1:78809-79922 GCA_964552325.1 uncultured Bacteroidales bacterium | reverse complement strand
GTTACAAATGCCTTAAAGAAATTTGGTGGGTACCATCGGAATTATGAATTTACCAATCATGGTCTAACTACTTGGACTATATAATGATGGATAGTATGAAAGAATTGATTAAAAATAGGATAAGGGAATCGATTAACGTTAAATCGGAATTATTGAACCAAACTGAAACCATGCAAAACCTCGAAGATTTGGCTGAAATTTGTATAAAAAGCCTAAAATCAGGTGGCAAAGTGCTGTTTTGTGGCAATGGCGGCAGTGCGGCTGATGCGCAACATTTGGCAGCAGAACTTTCAGGGCGCTTTTACTATGACCGACCACCTTTAAACTCGGAGGCTTTACACGTTAATACTTCCTATTTAACTGCCGTTGCTAACGATTATTCCTACGATGAAATATATGCCCGATTGATACGAGGACTCGGGAAAAAGGGTGATGTGTTAATTGGGCTTTCAACTTCGGGCAATTCAGCCAACGTAGTAAAAGCCTTTATGGCAGCCACTGAAAAAGAAATGATTACAGCTGGCTTCACAGGCTTGGGCGGTGGCAAAATGAAAGCCTTCAGCCATTTTACCATCGAAGTGCCTTCAACCGATACACCCCGTATTCAAGAAGCACACATATTATTAGGACATATTTTGTGCGAATACATTGAAGCTAAAATATTTCCACGACCATAATTTTAAACCCATAACGGTATCGCATGATTAAAGAAGCAATTATACTTGCAGGAGGCTTTGGGACACGCTTGCAATCCGTTGTAAGCGACTTGCCAAAATCAATGGCTCCGGTGAATGGCAAACCATTTTTGGAGTATGTTTTTGATTACCTCGAACTTTACAGTGTTAAGAAAGTAATTCTGGCAGTTGGTTATAAACACGAAGCGATAGAAGAACATTTCAAAAAGCGGTTCAAGTATATTAATGTATCTTATTCGGTTGAAGAAGAGCCTTTGGGTACCGGAGGAGCAATAAAAAAAGCATTCAGCCATGTAGAAGGAAAGCAAGCCATTGTAATGAATGGTGATACGATGTACCGTGTAAATCTGGGCAAGCTCTATGATTTTCAACTTATCCATAAATCAAAAATGACTATTGCCTTGCGCGAAGTTAAAGA
>CAZKHA010000003.1:0-78709 GCA_964552325.1 uncultured Bacteroidales bacterium | reverse complement strand
ATTTTCAACTTATCCATAAATCAAAAATGACTATTGCCTTGCGCGAAGTTAAAGACACTTCACGTTATGGTACAGTTATACTAAACGAGCGGGCCCAAATTACAGATTTCGTTGAAAAAGGTCAGGCCACAGGCCCTGGATTAATCAATGGAGGGCTCTATGCCATTAACAAGGAATTCCTTGAGAGCCTTGAACTTCCCGAAAAATTTTCGATGGAGAAAGATTGCTTTGAAGCGATACATAAAAAACAAGTCCTTTTTGGGATGAAATGCAATCAGTTCTTTTTAGATATCGGAATACCAGAAGATTATAATAAAGCACAAGATGAATTTAGAATCTTCGAGTTTTAAGGATTGGAGCCTATTCCTTGACCGCGATGGGGTAATAAATAAAAGAATACCTGACGATTACATCCGAAAGCAGGAAGAATTCGAATTCTTGGATGGCGTTCTGGATGCATTGGCCATTTTTAACCTCCTGTTCAAAAATATCGTTGTGGTAACCAATCAGCAAGGTGTTGGCAAGGGGCTCATGAAACCCGCAGAACTCGAGCAAATCCACGCGTTTATGGTTTCGCGCGTTGCCGAGGCAAATGGAAGAATAGATAAGGTGTACTATTGCCCAGCTTTAAAATCGGAAAACAACTTTTGCAGAAAACCAGCCGTGGGCATGGGGCTAAAGGCTCGAAAAGACTTTCCGGATATTCAGTTCAATAAAAGCTTTATGGTGGGCGATACCGAATCTGATTTAAAATTTGGAAAACGTTTAGGTATGAAAACGGTATTTATTTCCGAAGATTTGACAGAAATAAGGAAATTGCACCAGCTCATTGATTTAAGTTTTCCTTCCATACTACATTTTTCAAGCTACCTGCTATCATGAAGATATCCAGAAGTGTTTCATTAACTGAGCGCCTGATAATCAACTTTTTAATGTTGGGGATATCTGCCATTGTTATTTTCGGGATCTATTCATATCGTACATCACGTAAGGTACTTACCCAAAAAACGTACGAACACCTTTGCACTGTGCGCGATATTAAACAAAATCAACTCGAACAGTATTTTGCGGATAGAATCAGGGATATAAATTCGCTAAGAAATTCAACTGAAGTAAAACAACTGCTAACAAATTCTGACAATCAACTTAGCCATCTTTATGAAAGCTTTTTAATTAACTACTTAAGTTCATGTGGGTATTATCAGCAACTTTTTATTGTTAAACCTGACTCTTCATACCTAGGGCTAAAAATGGAGTGTGAACAAGCCAAACCAACTGTTACTACAGGAACTTTTCATCCAAACCTACAGCCTTGCCTAAGGAGCGCCGCTAAAGATAGATTGCCCTTTTTTATCAGCGACTTAATGGATGAGGGTAATGACACCAAATCGCAAATGGTTTGTGGTCAAGTAACTAATAATGAAGGCAATATGCTTGGTTGGGTCGTATTACGAATTCCAAAAACTTTTCTCGACAGCCTTATGCTTAAAGAAACCACCTCAAACAAGCATTCCATTTCAGAAGAGGCCTATATAATTGGTAATGATTATGTAATGAGGTCAGCATCACGATTCGATACAGTATTCCGAGCCACTATAAACATTAAAAATCCATCAACACCTGATGTTTTTGGATTGCAACAAGGCATTGTAAACTATACGGATTATAGAGGGCGTGACGTACTTTCAGCGTTTAGCACCTTACAAACACCCGGTTTGCAATGGGCAGTTATGGTTGAACAAGATTCGTACGAAGCCATGCACCAGGTAAGGGTATTGTACAACCAGAGTTTAGCGTTGATTGTACTAATATCGGCAGCCTTTTTCGTTTTCGTATTTTTTACTTCACGCCGTATCGTCAAACCCATCCTTAATTTACGAAAGGCTGCCTCCGCCTTGGGTGATGGAAACTTTGAAAAGGAACTCAAAATTGTATCGAACGATGAAATTGGTGACCTTACGGAAACCTTTAACAATATGGCTTTTAAACTAAAGCAACAGAAGACCGAAATTGGAAAAGAACGATTTAGACGGTTAAGAGCCATGATTGATAGCCAAGAATTGGAACGCCAACGGCTTTCGAAAGAACTGCACGAAGGCATCGGACAAACTTTGGTGGCACTCAAATTTAAAACCGAGCAACTTATCGAAAAAAATGGCCAAGATGTTACAAAAGAAGTAGCTGAAATAGAGAAGCTTAGTAACGGGATTATTGAACAAATACGGCAAATTAGCAACAATTTGGCCCCGATGGTATTAGGTGAATTTGGGTTGGTGGCGGCCATTCGCTTTCTTTCGGATGAAATTATGACCCAATCAAACATCAAAATACTTGTTGAAACCGCCAACTTACCGCCAAAAATAACTGGAAAAGTTAGAACCTACTTGTTTAGGATCGTTCAAGAGGCCCTCTTAAATGCCACAAAACACTCTGATGCACAATGGATAAAGGTTAGCTTGCTAGGTGAACCGAAATCAATAAAGCTAATACTAAGTGATAACGGTAAAGGATTTACTGCCAATGATGCCAAAACATTTGGGCATGGTTTGCACAATATGAAAGAACGTGTTGAATTATTAAATGGACGACTCAAAATAGAATCGGAAAGTGGAGAAGGAACCACTTTTACCATAATTATACCTTATATTGAACCCGAGAATGGAAAAAATCAAGTTAATCTTAGTTGATGATCACCGGCTGGTAAGAGCTGGCATCAAATCATTGCTCAACGACAACGATCGTTTTGAGATTCTTGGAGAAGCCGAAAATGGGGATGAATTGATCGTTTTGCTTCAGAAGGAGCTTCCGAATGTAATTCTGCTCGACATATCGTTGCCTGGTCTTTCGGGTATTGATTGGACCCGAAAAATACTGGAAACATCCGCCTATAATGGTGTTAAAATATTAATTTTGAGCATGTTTACCCAAGAAGAGTTCATCTTTAATGCCATTCAGGCAGGTGCAAAAGGCTATTTACCCAAAAACACCAGCAAAAAAGAACTCCTCGAAGCTATTGAAGCTGTGCATAAAGGAGAAGAATACTTCTCGCAACAGATTTCGGGAATAATACTTAAAAGCTATATCAAAAAGGCTCAAAACCAAGAGGATGAGTCAAAGAAAAAGGAAGACCTTTTATCGAAACGCGAAATAGAAATCTTGAAACTATTTGCCGAAGGCGTTAGCAACCAAGAAATTGCAGATAAACTCTTTATAAGTGTACGAACGGTCGAATCGCACAAAAACCACATCATGCAAAAGCTTGAGCTTAAAAACACAGTTGATTTGGTGAAATTTGCCATCAAGAACAAAATTATTGAGCTCTAGACCCAAAAATATCCCCAAACCCAGATTTTCATACCATCAACCAAAACTCGCTTACGTAATACACTTAAGCATTTTTCCGTGATTTATGCCAGCAATTTAAGCAAACTCGTTATTGACAGTTAACTTCAAGCTGCCGACTTTTGGTATTGTAACCACCGGGACTCAATTACTAAATAAATAATTGAATTTCAACAATTTACATCAATACTATTTGTCTTTAACCAGACTCGGATACTTTATGGCTTATTGCAACGAAATTGTGGATATTTTCTTTAAAGACGAGTTCCTTTTAGTGGGAGTGCTTGCTTTTTGCTTGGCCATTATACTACTTTACTATATTATATATTGGAAAGCCATTACCACAAAATTTCCATTGTGGTACACCACATCGTTTTTTACCAGCGCCCTATTATGGGTAGTGTGTGGTTATTCTTTAACGCACAATGGGTTACAAGATGGTATTATTGGTAATCTTTCAGATGCATTCTTTCTACAAATCTCTGGTAACCCGCATGATGACCTTTTCGACTTGATTTTTAGTAAAGAACTCTTCTTTAGCCTTCTAGCAATAATTCTATTACAAACTGCCTTGATAAATAGGATTAACAAACTCAGCTCAAGTCTTTTAAGTTTGGCATGGTTGCTTTTTGTATCTTATCCAATACTATTTATGACACAAGGCCCCGGTCTGGTAACTGAATCGGGCGTACATGATCTAATGGGCAGTTTTTCGATCCATATTATCGCTGGTACTTCGGCCTTAGCAATAGTTTTATACGCCAAGCCTGCACAACTTATAAAAAGTAATTTAAAGTGGGACTACAAACCGATTGCATTAACGATTGGGGTTGCTTTTTTTTACCAATTTTTTCAGTGGCATAGTGGGCAACAAGGGCTAAAAGAATTCAGCATTTTCATGCAAACGTTTGCGCTATCGCTAGTAATTCAAGTAGTTATAAAAGTTATCAACCGAATAAAAATCCGTGTTTGGGATCCTGCGGCTTGTTTAATGGCAAGCATTGCCTATGTTTCGGGATTTGGCGTTGATAGTAGCCTACTATTTATTGTAATAAGCAGCATATCAATAGGTTTACTTTGCTATTTCTTTCTTGATTACCTGAATTACAACGAAATTGACCCAGCTTACCTTATTTTCGTCATCCATGGCATTTTCGGGCTTGTTGGAATAGTTTTCAATTCAATCTATTTCTCGTTACTTACTAACAATCAATTAGTAACTATAAATCCAGAACGGTATATTGGCATTGGAATCGTACTGGGTGCTTATGCCTTTTTGTTTACCTACCTTACCCTTGGCTTTTTAAACAGATTTATGGTAGTAAAAGAAAACCAAGCCTAAAACCGTCCGAATCAAGGAAAAATTGTTAATAACATTGTGGGAGTCAAAATGTCAGTTTTAAACAATACAATGCTAAATTTGTTCCTTGATTTTAAATAGGAATTGTATGGAAAACTTAAGAATGAAAGCGTTGGGAGCTATGTTAAATAGACAACCCAACAGGGTAAGCCTTCCAGCTACCAAAATATCAGATTATTATGGTGAGCTAACATTTGGTAAGGAGGCCATGAAAGAATATCTGACAGAGGAGTCGTACAAATCATTGATAAACTCCGTTGAAAAGGGTGAAAAAATCAGCCGCGTAATAGCAGATCAAGTAGCAGCTTCGCTAAAGTCATGGGCCATTGGCAAAGGCGCTACTCATTACACGCATTGGTTTCATCCTTTAACGGGTGCAACTGCCGAGAAGCATGATGCATTTATTATACCTACCTCATCAGGTAAGGCCATCGAAAGTTTTAAGGGTGGTGAATTGGTTCAGCAAGAACCCGATGCATCAAGTTTCCCAAGTGGCGGCATACGTAATACCTTTGAAGCGCGTGGTTACACAGCTTGGGATCCAACTTCGCCAGCATTCATTATCGATACAACACTTTGTATCCCAACCATTTTTATTTCGTACACAGGCGAGGCTCTCGATTTTAAAATGCCTTTGTTAAAAGCACTTAGCGAATTAGACAAGGCTACAACCTCGGTGGTAAACTTCTTTAACCCTGAAGTTAAAAACGTTTACGGCACCTTGGGCTGGGAGCAAGAGTATTTTGTGGTGGATGCAGCCTTATACCAAGCCCGGCCCGATTTAATGCTTTGTGGCAGAACCGTTTTCGGCCATGCTTCAGCCAAGGATCAGCAATTAAGCGACCACTATTTTGGTGTAATACCAAGCCGCGTAATTGAGTTTATGAAAGAATTCGAATACAAGGCTCATAGGTTAGGTATCCCTGTTAAAACTCGTCACAACGAGGTTGCCCCTAACCAATTTGAGCTAGCTCCTGTATTTGAAGAAATTAATCTGGCAGTAGATCATAACCAATTAATAATGTTGTTGTTACAAAAGGTTGCCAGAAACCATAACCTAAGGGTTCTGCTTCACGAAAAGCCTTTTGCCAAGGTAAATGGATCGGGCAAACACAACAACTGGTCGATGGCTACCAATAACGGTATCAACCTATTGGCTCCAGGCAAAGACAAAAATTCGAACTTCCGATTTTTGACCATGATTGCCATTACGCTTAAAGCAGTTGAAGAGCATGCCGATTTGCTTAGAGCCTCAATTGCATCGGCTAGTAACGACTTGCGTTTAGGCGGACACGAGGCCCCACCGGCCATTATTTCTGCCTTTATCGGTACACATTTGAGCGATACCCTGGATGAAGTTGAACGCTCGGGCCAGATTATCGAAGATTTTAAAATCCAGCTCGACCATCAGATCCAAAAAATACCCGAGATTTTATTGGATAACACAGATCGTAACCGTACATCACCCTTTGCTTTCACCGGTAACAAATTTGAATTCAGAGCTGTAGGGTCATCACAAAACTGCTCGGCACCTATGATTGCCCTAAACTTGATTGTGTCTGACCAAATGAAAAAATTCAAGGCTGAAGTTGACTCCTTAATTGAAAAAGGCGAGGATAAGGAAACAGCTATATTCAACGTGGTTAAGGACTATATCAAATCATCGAAACGTATTCGTTTTGAAGGTAATAGCTATAGCGATGAATGGAAGCAAGAAGCCAAGTCGAGGGGTTTGAACAACTTCACAAATACGCCTGAAGCTCTCAATGCGTACATCACAGCGAAAACCATTCACTTATTCGAATCAAATAAGGTTCTATCAGAAAGAGAGTTACACGCTCGTCATGAAATAATGCTGGAGAGTTACACAAAGGCAGTACAAATTGAAGCACGTGTAATTGGTGATCTTGCTACAAATCATATCATCCCAATTGCCATTAGGTACCAAAACACCCTAATTGAAAATGTGAAAGGGCTGAAAGATGTGCTTGATGCCAAAACATATATGAATTTGGCAAAGAACCAAATCCAAACCATCAAAAGCATCTCGGAACACATTAGCCAAATTAAAATTAATGTTGATGAAATGGTGGAACACCGCAAGGTGGCTAATGCAATGGAAAGTCTTGAATCACAAGCATTTGCCTATCTAAGCAATGTTTTTCCGTATCTCGAGAGCATCCGAACACATGTTGATAAACTTGAGATGCTTGTAGATGACGAGCTTTGGCCCTTGCCAAAATACCGTGAAATGCTTTTTAGCCGCTAGTAAGCAATAAGATGAAAGGTTGAAAGGCTTTTGTGGTCATTATGTAAGCACTAACACGTTTATAAACTTACTATTACAAAAAATGCGCTGTATAAACCAGCGCATTTTTTTATTGCATACAATACCGTTTATTTTACGAAGCGGAACATCTTGTTCCATCGTATCTTGCCTTCTAACAAGCTTTTATCCTTATCAAGGGATAACCATACAAAAACAGCTTTGCCAACAATATGATCGTTGGGCACAAAACCCCAATACCTTGAATCGGCTGAATTATGCCTGTTGTCGCCCATCATCCAATAATAACCTTGTTTAAAGGTATATGTGGTAGCCTCTTTATCGTTGATAAAAATCTTCCCATCTTTAATCGCGAGCTTGTTGCCTTCATAAATTTCAATAATCCTGCTGTATAAGCAAATGTTACTGGTATCAATGGGCAAAACATCGCCTGCTTTAGGCAAGTATAAAGGGCCGAAATTATCAACGTTCCAAGGATAGCGCTTATCGAAAGGGAAAATATGTGACTGCCAAAAACCTGCTGGCTGCAAGGTTTTCTGAACTTCGGTTACATTGGGGAACTTCCTCACTTCGTTGTAAGTCTCGGTTGTGAAAGGAATTTCGCGGCGTACTTTAAAGTTTTGGATATCTTCGGCTGCAACGTCCAATTTGCGAAAATTGCGTTCGCTAAATTCCACTCCATCAGTATGAATACTGTAATTAAACTGCATCAATGGAGGGTTGAACCCTTTTTGGCCATTAATAAAAACTTGCTGATTTACAATTCGTAAGGTATCTCCGGGGATTGCAATGCAACGTTTGATATAATTTTCGCGCTTATCAACTGGTCTATCTATTACTTTATAGGTTTTCCATACCGCATCACGCCCCATTCCAGGGTAATATTGGTTACCCATCCTAAACTTAAATTCTTCCTCGGCAGCCCGCACTATCGAATAATAGTCCTCGTTTTGACGTTCTACCACAACGGTATCGCCACTAGGGTAATTAAATACCACAGCATCATTGCGTTTCACCTTGCCAAAACCAGGAAAACGATAATAAGGCAGTTTAATCCATTCGAGGTACGATTTTGTATATAACGACATGGGCATGGTATGGTGAACAAACGGAAAGGCCAAAGGTGTATTGGGTACTTTTGGTCCGTAGCTCATTTTGCTTACAAATAAATAGTCGCCAACCAGTAAGGATTTTTCCATTGAAGGGGTTGGTATTGTGTAAGCCTCGAACAAAAACATACGAATGATTGTAGCTGCTACAACGGCAAAAATTATCGCATCAACCCATTCTCGCACCGATGATTTCTTCATCTTTGGCCGTTTCGTGGGATCAAGAAACTTATACGCCGCATTTTGTCCGATGTAGGGCAGATAAAAAAATGGAGCCAAAACTGCCAAGGCTTGAGGGCCCAAATCATACTGCTGATAGCACTTTGCTGTTTCTACAATCATCAAGAATACCATAAAAACATTGATGAAAGGGAAAAACAGAAGCAAGTACCACCAAAAAGGTTTCTTAATGATTTTCAGCCAAATATAGTAGTTATAAAACGGAATAAGGGTTTTCCATGGCTCAATCTTAAGGTCGTTGAAAACCGTCCAGAGCACAGCCGGAAAAAACATAAAAACCAACAAAATGATAATCAATGGATCCATAGGTGTATTTTTGTGCAAAATTCGTTATTTCATAACGAGATAAAAAACGATTATCGTATCTTTTTCGTAAATTTATTGCGGCAAATGAAAGCTAGTACGCAGATTGAACTAGTTTATATTTGTTAAAGCACTACTTTTCAACCAAATAAATCATGTATTACTAATTTCGCCAGAAATCTTGCCACTTAAAAATTTACTGATAAAGTATTGGGGGCATTCCAACTTTAGGCCTTTGCAGGAAGAAATCATCAATTCTGTGATGGCCGGACACGATACGCTTGCTCTTTTGCCCACGGGTGGTGGCAAATCAATTTGTTATCAAGTACCCGGAATGGCGCTTGATGGGCTTTGCCTTGTAGTTTCTCCACTTATTGCCTTGATGAAGGACCAGGTTGAGGGGCTCAAAAAACGGGGTATCAAAGCTGAAGCCATCTATTCGGGAATACATTTTACACAAATTGATCGCATTCTTGATAACGCATCGTATGGCGATTTAAAATTTTTGTACGTTTCGCCGGAACGGCTTGTTACAGAATCATTTAAAGACCGGCTTAACACCTTTAAAATAAACCTGATAGCTGTTGATGAAGCACATTGCATCTCGCAATGGGGGTATGATTTTAGGCCACCTTACCTAAAAATTGCCGAAATACGAGCCTATTTCCCAAAAACGCCAGTAATGGCGCTAACAGCCACGGCCACAAAACCTGTAATGGACGACATCCAAGAAAAGCTCAAGTTTAAGGACGCCAATGTTTTTAAAAAGAGTTTTGAACGGAAAAACATTGCGTATGTAGTTCAAAAAGAAGAAAATAAGCTACAAAAACTTCTTAAGGTGGTTCAAGGCGTTAAAGGATGCGGAATTGTTTATGTGCGAAACAGGCGCAAAACCATCGAAATTGCCGGCTATTTGCAAAAACATGCCACAAGTGCACAGTTTTACCATGCTGGACTTAGCAACACTGAACGCAACAAACGCCAAGAAGAATGGATGCAGAATAAGAGCAGTATTATGGTGGCTACCAATGCTTTTGGAATGGGAATTGACAAAGCCGATGTGCGTTTTGTGGTGCATTTCGATTTGCCCGATAGCCCCGAAGCCTATTTTCAGGAAGCCGGAAGGGCCGGGCGTGATGAAAAAAAATCCTTTGCCATACTTCTGTATCAAGATGCTGATATTACAGAACTTACCGAACAAGTTGAAAATGCATATCCTCCGCTTGACGAAATTAGAAGGGTATACAAAGCCTTGGGCAATTATTGCAAACTTGTAATTGGTAGCGGTAAGGCCTCCACATTTGATTTTGAGCTACATGCGTTTGTGGAACAGTATAATCTAAAACCCTCAACAACTTTCAGCGCGCTAAAAATCTTGGAACGCGAGGGCTATATCTTGTTGAGCGATGCCATTAACCAACCATCCCAACTCATGATACACCTGGATGGCGAAGAAATGTATAGGTTTCAAGTAGAAAACAAGTTTTATGGTGATTTCCTAAAAACCATTTCAAGAATCTATGGAGGTATCTACACCGAATTGCGGAAAATTTCGGAAGAAGAAATAGCCAAGAGAATAGGACAGCAGGAAGAGAAAATAGTACAGGTTTTCAACTATTTACAACAAATTGGGGTTATTACGTATGTACCACGAAAAGACAAGCCCCAAATAACTTTCACATCGGAACGTTTAGACGAAAACCATGTCATTTTGACGCAGCAAAACTATCAACAGCTTAAAATTGAAGCATTTAAACGGATGGAAGCTGTAATAAATTATGCTACAAGCATTAATAAATGCCGAAGCCAAGTTTTACTCGAATACTTTGATGAAACCCAAACCAAACGCTGTGGTCATTGTGATTACTGCATCAAAAGGAATAAGATGGAAATGAGCGATGTAGAGTTTCAAGGTGTTATAGAACGGATAAAGCCATTATTAAAAACACAGCGTTTGTTTATAAACGAGCTAGTAGAAAAATTCCCAGAGATACCAGAAGACAATATTTTAAAAGTCTTGCTATACCTCCGGGAGTACGAAAAAGTGCTTGCCGACGACGAAAACCGGTTTTATTGGTCGGCTTAAACCTGGTTTAAAGCTCCCTTACGGATATAATTCCGTATTTTAAGCTTTAAAACGCTCCATCCTAGTATCCCAAAAACTACTATCATGATAGTAAGGGATTTAATTTCAGGCAAAACATCCTGCAAGCTTGAACCCATAAAAACGATTCGCCTTAATCCATTTAAAAAGGGCGTTAAAGGCAAAACTTCTGAAATAACTTGTATATAGCTTGGCATTTGCGACACAGGCCAAGTGAAACCGCTTAAAATAAAGCTGGGAACCGAAATAATCATAAGTATATCCGTAGATAACAACATAGTGCGTGTAAGGCAGCTTACAAAAACCCCTAACGATAATAAAGCCAACATAAACAGGGCCGAAAACACTAGTACATTTACAGCTGAACCACTAATGGTAACATGGAAAAGCGGAAAAAGTATAAAAATCATTGCACTCCATATAAGCATCATTATCAAAAAGTAAGGAATAGATTTGGCAAAAATAAGATGCGATGCCGAAGTTGATTTTTTAAGTAAGCTGCTAAAAGTTCCTTTCTCGAACTCGTACGCAAAAATTAGGGCTATCACCAACAAAAAAATCTGCTGAAGCGAGGTTCCGACCACACCAGGCCATAAAAAAGTTAGGTAGTTTGTTTCTGGATTGTAAAAGCGATCCGTTTGAATTGAAAATGACTCAAACCTATCAGAAGCCGTTGCAACGGGAACCCCTGATTTCTGTAGCGTATTCACCTCAATTCCAGCGTTTATCACACCCAAAGTTTTAAGAATTCCTGTATTTATATAGTTGCTGGTTAAAATATTAAGCGAATTCAAACTTATATAAATCTCGGGATGCCGCTTTTGTTGAATGTCGCCTTCAAAACCTTCTGGAATAAAAACAACACCTTCTATCCTACCCTTTTTAAGGTCATGTACACCAGCTTGTTCGCTGCCAACTACTCGAAAAACGCGTAAATATTGGTTATCATCAAGCGCTTCGATTATCTTTTGGCTTAACGAACTATTATCCAAATCAACAATTGTAATAGGCTGTTCGAGCGGTTTGGCTTGTATATAAACCAAACCAAGTACTACCGGAAACAAAACAGGCCCACCGAATAGCATAAGCTTAAGCATATTGTTCTTCTTAAAATGCCCCCATTCCCGTACAATAATCTCAAAGGTAGTTCGCGTAAATTGATTGATTTTCATCAGAATAAATAATTGTTAGAATGCTTGTTATTGATTAAGGAATGCTACCATGTTAGCCTTTAGTACCAATCTGTCAGTGGCCTTGCTTGGCACAAGCTTGAGTTCGTACAAGCTTTCGCCGGGTTGATAATTGGCATAGCTCGATGACTTTTCGGCATAAGCAGGCAAAGGTTTGCAATAAATTAGTTTTGATTCAATTTTCGTATTAAGACTTTTAATATCAATATTATACGAATTACCAACACTATAGTTTGCTAATTTGCTTTCGGGAATAGTAAACCTAAAATAGGTGCCATCAATATCATAGCCAACAAAAATATTGTAGGCAGGTAAGGCAAGCTCGCCAATTTTAAGGTCGATGGTTTCGATGGTCATATTTCGGCGGGCAATAATAAAACGCTCATTGTAGGCAGTTTGGGCTTCAAGAAAAGCACCTTCGGCTCGTTTGGCATCGCCAAGGGCCATTTCTACTTTTTCGCGCCTCACACCATAGTCAATATCACTTTTTTGAGCCAACACTGCATCATATTGTGCTTTTGCTGAGCTATACTTTTCAAATACCTCATCATATTTTTGCATGGGTACCAATGAATCCTTTACCATGCTGCTGATACGCTTGTAGCTTTTTTCGGCTAAGTACAGTTGTTGTTGAGCAGCCTCTAATTTGGCATTCATTTGTTGCCGTTCAAACGAGGTAGCTCCATTCTTTGCCATTTGATATTGTGCTCTAGCAGCAATATAGGCTCCTTCGGCCTGCATCATTTTTGCCTCAATTTCAGGAACATCAATTATAGCAAGGGTATCCCCAACCTTTACGATGTCGCCCTCGTTTACACGGCATTCCAAAATTCGTCCTGCCACTTTTGGCGCAATTGACAAGGTTTCTCGTTTTACCTTTCCTTCGTATTTTCCTTCTAGGGGGCCATTTGCCTTTTTACATGCTGTAAGAAATAAAAGTACAGCTATCAAAATCAACACATCTTTTTTCATGCTTATATACTATTAAAAATCAATAATTTAATTTGGTTCGAACTATAATATCCCTACGGTAAGTTTGCCATTTGCCTCCAATACCGCAAGTGCTGCTACTCGCTGGTTATAAATGCTTTGCAACAAATCAAGTTGGGCTTTTTGTAAATCGGCTTCGGCTGCCAAACGTTCAGTGATGGTAGAAAGGCCAAGTTGATATTGCCGTGTAATCAGCTCGAGGCCTTTTTGAGCTGTGCTAACACGTTTATTGGCCACCTTTATTAATTCAGCTGATAATTCGGCATCGTTCTTCGACTTTTCGAGGGCCAGATCAAAAAGTTTGTTCGCATTTTTTAACTCATTTTGGGCCATGTCTTCATCAATTCTGGCCTTTTGATATTCACGATAAGCCATTCCTCCATCAAAAATGCTCCATTTAAGCCCTATTCCAGCATACCATTGAGGTTCAAGGGCTGAGAGATCTTCGGTGCGCATTTCTTTTTTACCGAAGGCATAAACCGTAGGCAGGTAAGCTGTTAACGACATTTTTGTTTTGACTTGTCCAGCGGCAATACGTTCATTTAAAGCCAAAATTTCGGGCCGAGACGAAGGAGTGTTTAAGGATGTATCAAGCACTATAGCCTGCAATTGGGGATGTAGCAACCCAAGGCTATCCCTCGGAATACCCGTAAGTTGATTGAGCTTGCTTAAGACCATTTTACGGTTTAAGGACAACTCAATCTTTCTTGCTTCAAGTTCCTGAATAACAATATCAATCTTACTTAAATCATAGGCACCAACCAAACCTTCCTTGAACGCTTTTCGAGCAAACGCTGATTCATGATTTAATCGTTCTTCACTTTGGCCCAGTACCAGAAGTGATTGATCGATAAGTGCTAAGCGATCATAATAATCAGCCAAGTCTTTTATAATACTTACTTCTTCTTTACGTACAATAGCCTCCTCGGCCTTTAATTTATGTTGCAACCCATTAAGAGCCAATGGCACTTTTAAACCAGAAAAGAGTACCATACTGCCAGTTAAGTCGGTCTTAAAAAGTTCTTTTTCTTGGAGTGTTATGGGATCCAGCGTTAAACTAAGTACTTTCCCTGGGGCTAAGGGTAAACTAATGGGAGGAATCCCGAACCTAATTTCATCGTTTAATCGGGTATAACTCATATTGAAACTTACGTTCGGAAGATAGGTTTGGTAAAGCTTGCGCTTGTCAATTTGCGTTATGCGCATCTGGTTCTTTTGGTTTTTTACCACAAAGCTTTCGTTAATGGCTCGTTGCGCAAGGCTACGCCGTGAAAGCGTTTCTTGGGCTTGTACCGGACTATTAGCTAATAAACAGTATATCAATACTATAAACACAGTAAAATCATTAATATATCGCATAGTTTAATCATTGTTTTGAAATTCGTGAACTGCCTCTGGTGATAGAATACCCATATACAAAATCTTGATGAATTGGTTGAAGCTTTCGATGGGCGAATTAGGAAGCTTTTCAACCAAATCGGTGGGTAACTGATTGATGAACAATGGATCAAAAACGCTGCTAATAGTACCAAGGTAAACTATTACAGCCATATCGGCATTAATGGCTGGATTTATTAGCCCATTGCGAATCCCTTCATCAAGTAAGCGCCTAAAGTGTTGGTTGGCTGCAAAGCGTTTATAATCCTCCCATACCTTCCAGGCTTCGGGAACACTTTTTCGCATATCTTCTAAAAACTGCCTGTCAACGCTCGAGATATGCACCCCAATAATGGCCAAATTTTGCTTTAATTTTTGGGTAAACGACAAGTTTGGATCATTTATAACTTGGTCAATGTCGTTGTTCAGGTTTTCCTTCAGTATGTTTAAAATGGCCAGTAGGATTTCTTTTTTACCCTTAAAATGCTGATAAATAGTCTTTTTACTAATACTCAATTCGGCAGCAATTTCATCAACTGATACGCGACTATAGCCATATCTAAAAAACAAGGTACGGCTGACATCAACAATACGATTCGTGTAGGTGGATTCGTTCTTCATAATGGAAACTATTTTAGTTTATTTAGTTTCCATCTTTAACCAAAAAGCATGCCATGACATGAAAACGCTGCCATATGGTTGATAATCTTGCTCAAAATAGTACATTACCTTATATACCAACTGTTTAAAAAGTAAACAAAACGGCATAAAAAAACCCAGACAAAATGTCTGGGTACAAAAGTTTATGGCTGGCGTTATTTGATTTCTCCGGCCAATTCAGCACCTGGTTTAAATTTTACTACTTTTTTAGCAGCAATTTGCATAGTTTGTTGGGTTTTAGGGTTTCTGCCTGTACGTGCTGAACGTTTTGAAACGCTAAAAGTTCCGAAACCGATTAATGATACTCTTTGTCCTTCTTTTAAAGAAGCTGTAGTAGTTCCAATAAAAGCATCGAGGGCTTTCTTAGCTTTGGCTTTAGTAATTCCGGCATTTTCAGCCATTGCACTGATTAAATCTGCTTTGTTCATTTTTAAAGTGGTTTTAAAAGTAAAGATCTGAATGTTCGTGCAAATATATATTAAAAACCATAAAAAGCAAGTAGTATATAGAGTTCAGAGGCATTTTGTTAATAAAATAGTAAAATTGTTTATAACTCCTATCTTTCTAAGGTTCAGCTATTATAGTGCATGAATACTGAATTAGGCGTTTTTTAGCAAGTCAGGATGATGGAAACCTCGCAAAAAATCAGTAACACTCAACCTGCGCTTTCCACTTAATTGTATATCAATCAAATCTATACAAGAATCTATGCACTGAACTCGCAGGTATGTTTTTCCATCGGTGCACACTGTTCCTGGGGCTTGGCCCATACTAGGGCTAATACTCGATTCAAATATTTTAATTACAACATCACCTGCCGTTGGATGGCTCATGGTACAAAAGGCCGCCGGGTAAGGGCTTAAACCCCGTATTAAGTTATGAACTCGTTGTGCTGTTTGGTGAAAATTGACCTTACAATCTTCCTTAAAGATCTTTGGTGCGGGTAGGATTCGGGTACTTAAATTTTCTAATTGAGTTTGTTCTACGGGAACTTGATTCCCGGCTACAATTAGTTTTACGGTATCCAATACTAGTTTTCCTCCCTCAAACATTAACGTATCATGTAGTGTTCCAGCCGTTTCTGTAGGCTTAATATCAACCCTTTGCTGTAAAATAATTGCACCTGTATCAATGGTTTCATTGATGAAAAAAGTGCTTATTCCGGTTTCGGTTTCACCATTAATAATTGCATGATTTATGGGAGCAGCGCCCCTATAGTTAGGCAATAAGGAAGCATGTAGGTTAAAAGTGCCTAATCTTGGCAAACTCCAAACTGCTTGAGGCAACATCCTAAAAGCCACAACAATAAACAAATCGGCATTTAATTCAATAAGTTCATCAATAAATGATTGTTGCCTTAGCTTCTCGGGCTGAAGAACCCTTAGTTGCATGCTTGTGGCATACTGTTTAACAGGGCTTTCACGTAAGACTTGCCCTCTTCCTGCAGGTTTATCGGGAACAGTTACCACTGCGGCTATATCTAAACCGTTATCAACCAATACTTTTAAAGGTTCTACCGCAAATTCGGGAGTTCCCATATAAACGATACGTAAACTTTTTTGGGTCATTTTAGTGCAAAAAAAAACCTGACCAAATGGTCAGGTACAAAGATGAGAATATTTTTACTTGGTAATGAAACCTTCGGCGCGTGCAATATATTTATCGATATCCCTTCCTTCAAAACTCCTTGGATAATTGGTTTTGATGGTTTTATAAACCTCAAGGGCTTTATCGTAGGTGCCTAGCAATTCGTAGGTCATTCCGGCTTTCATCAAAAATACAGGCGAAGTTAATTCATTGTCACTGGCAGATGAAGCCTTCATATATTGAGCTACTGCTTTTTCGTTTTTGCCCAGTTCAAGGTAAGCATCTCCTAAGGCACCAATGGCCATGGGTCCAACTAATGGGTCTTCGGTGCTGAAACCTTCAAGATACTCAACTGCTTTTTGGAACTCGCCTTTTTTCAGGTAGCTAACACCAGCATAATACTTGGCAAGATTACCAGCTTTGGTTGAACCATAATCGTTAATAATGTCAATAAAGCCAGCATTTTGACCATCGCCATTCAGGGCTTTATCAAGTGAATCTTGCTCAAAATACCCTTGCGCACTGAAAATCTCGTTATTAGCTTTGATTTCGCGGGGCTCTGATATAAACTTCCGATAACCCAAAAACCCTAACACAACGATAACTATTGCAGCAAGTGCAATAATAATAATCTTTTGGTTTTTTTCAATAAACATTTCGCTCCTGCTGAGGGCTTCTTCAACAGCTACAATCTTTTCATCAGCATTTTCAATTTTCTTAGCCATGAGGTAATTTTTTAAGGGTGCAAAAATAGCATTTTTTAGCTTAACTGCATAGAGGGCACTACTTTTTACATCGCAAACCTGCGTAATTTTACTAAACTTGATTGTTAATAACTTAAAAGTAAAGTGTATAAACTTAAATTTCAAACATTTATAATCACGATACGAAGCATTATCATCACAATTTTATGTAAGCGAGTCCGCGATAAATAAGGCCGATAAAACAGAAAACACCTCCCTAAATGACTTTAAAAGAGGTGTCGCCAGTGATCCGGGCGGGATTCGAACCCACGACCCGCAGCTTAGAAGGCTGCTGCTCTATCCAACTGAGCTACCGGACCCGATTAAAAATTCAGGGGTGCAAAGATACAATTTCTTTGAAAATGCCAAACCAAGCCCCCTGTTAAATCTAAACAGTTTTCACATTATGCAAGGCATGACGCCTTTTCGACCCTAATCTACAAGGCATCATAACGATAAATTAACTTAATAAGCTGATAATGGTAGCTAGCATTTTTATTGCCAAGCTTGTTTCACTAAAACTATATCACTCGTATTATCAATAAACTACCACTTAAACCAGAACATCCATGTCAATTGTGCTTTATTGGAACCTGCACAGGTAAGGGCAGCTGTGTAACGGTAATCTCATCCATATAAACACATTCATTATCATCCGAAACAGTTATATAGTAAGTCCCTGGTGCCGTTATGGTTAACGATTGTCCAGGAACATTACCGGGTTGCCACATATACGTTTGATAGCCTGTACCGGCATCTAAAAGCAAACTATTACCCGCGCAAAAGAGGGTATCATTTCCCAAATTTATCTGATTATCAGGATAATGCGATACATAAACAGAATCGCTTAGCAAACACATACCATTGGATGCCTGCACCCAATACCAACCCGCATCCTTTGCATAAATTGATGATGAAGAACTTCCATTGTTCCAAATATAGGAGTTCATGCCTGGGCCTGCATCAAGCAAAATGCTATCGCCATTGCAAATTGAAACATCAGGGCCAAGGCTTAAGGATGCGAAACCCGAAAAGAACCCATAAGAGCAACCGCCACCGTAATCGCCAATAATAACGCCCATGTGAAAAAGACCTAAACTATTAGTTACCAAGCAAGTAGTACCCATAGGGATCTGGGTGGTTGTAAAAGTGATTCGAGCGGCCATCCACTGCCCCATAGTGCCTATCACAGATTGAAAATCAGAAGGTTTGATAAAAGTAGCGTTACCATTTAATAAAAATCCCCCCTCATTGCCTTGCCGAGTAAAAATTATCAATCCCAACTGCTGGTTGGTTGTTCGCGTAAAGGTTACGCTTGATGATCCCGTACATGCTATGGGTGGCAAAACCGCCGAACCAAGTTCGCAACCAAACCCAGTGGTTTGATATACTAAAACGGGCTTATTGCTATTGATATAGGTAGAATTATCTGTAATGACATGGTTGTAAACTTGTTGCTTGTTTAATGTAACTGGACTAGCCGATCCATCGAGCCATACATCGGTATTGTTATTTAGCCCTAAAATAAATGCTCGCTCTCCCCCATTGGTAAGAAATCCTTTAACAGCAATATATTCATTGCCTGCCAATGAAACGGGGATAGCCTGATCACCAGCTAAATCGGCGCAGCCACTTATACCATGCAGCAAATCATCCGTTAAGGTTACTGCAATTGGGTAATTGCTGCTTATTTCGGTACCATGCAAATGTTCAGAAGCTAGTTGCGAGTTGGCCTTGCCACACCATGTTTCGCCTTTATTAAGCGTAAAGCTAAAGGTAACCCCAGCAGCATGACCAAGAATAGCTTTTTTTGGTGTAATTGTTACAACAGTATTATTAACCGTTGCTACAACATCAAATGTATTATAAGGTACTGGATTATAGCCCCCAGAATTATTAAAATGGGTTTGACCAGGCAAAAGGAATTGTGTACCAAGGGCATTCTTCCCTTTCAAGGCAAAAATTTCTGGATTACACATGCAATAGGTACTTGCTACCTCATAATAGGCTGTGATAGGTCCCGTTGACTCAATTAGCAAACCTTTGTTTAGAATAGCATCGGCCGGCTTATTCTCTATAACCTCTACAAAAGCTGATAAATCAATTGTTTGCGCTCCATTAGCAGGGATAGAAACACTTATAGGCACAAAAGAAAGATTGGCGGGCATCGAAACTACCACATTAACTGGACTGCTATAATTTGACAACCGCAAATAAACAGGTATATCAAAGTTGGAGCCCCCATTCTTTGAAACCTCCGGTGCAACAAACCAAAAAACACTATCGGTTTGGCTATATAAATGTACTGGCAGTATTAACCATAATACAATAATAACCAAAGATTTATATATAAAACGGGGATGCTTCATAGGTCGAACAAATGTAGGAACAAACCCAATTGCACAACAAGTTTTTGCAAAAAAAACATTCTGCGAATAAAGTCCGTAACTTTGGTGTCCTTTTTCTAAAAAATTTTGAATCAAGCACCTAAAACCACTTAATAATGGATATTAAAACTTCTATTGCATTAAAAATAAATGAGTTATCTAAGCTTTATAGAGATTACACTGCAAAAAACCTTTCGGAACTTGTAAAAGTAAAATCGCTCAGCGGCGAAGAGGCCAACGTACAAGCATTAGCCATGCAACTTATGAAAGAAGCTGGTTTTGATGAAGTTAGAATGGATGGCCTGGGAAATGTAATCGGGCGCATTGGCAGTGGAAAAACAATCCTAGCTATCGATGGTCATATTGACACGGTGGATGTAGGGAATATTACCAATTGGACTTCTGATCCGTTTTCGGGCGCAATCTCGGATGGATTTGTACATGGCCGCGGAACAGTTGACCAAAAAGGTGGCATAGCCTCATTTATAACTGCCGGTAAAATCATCAAAGAATTGGGCGTCCCCAATGACTTAACAATATATTTTGTAGCAAGCGTTATGGAGGAAGATTGTGATGGCCTTTGCTGGAAGTATATTATTGAAGAAGAGAAAATTGTGCCCCACTTTGTAATTAGCACAGAACCTACCAATCTCGGATTGTATCGCGGACATCGTGGTCGCATGGAGATTAGCGTTTCATTTAAGGGTATTTCAGCACATGGTTCAGCACCCGAACGTGGCAAAAACGCCATTTACAGCGCATCAAAAGCTGCCTTGGAAGTAGAAAAGTTGAACGAGCGACTTAAACACGATGATTTCTTAGGCAAGGGCTCGGTTACGATTTCCGAATTTGTTTCGGGCAGCCCATCACTTTGTGCTGTGGCCGATTTTGCACGTTTGCACCTTGACCGTAGGCTCACCTGGGGCGAAACCAAACAAAGTGCCTTGGATGAAGTAAGCCAACTAATTGGCAGCGACGCCGAAGCTAGCGTACTGTATTACGAAGGAAAGGCCTTTACAGGCTTGAATTATGGTATGGAAAAGTATTATCCTACTTGGAAAATTGAAGAGTCATCAGAAATAGTTCAAAAAGGTATTGAAGCCTATACATTATTATATAGTGCTGCGCCCAGAGTTGATAAATGGACCTTTTCAACCAACGGAGTCGCCATAAATGGCATGCATAAAATACCAACTATTGGTTTTGGTCCCGGCAACGAAGTAATGGCCCATGCCCCCAACGAAAAAGTCCCTGTAAACGACTTAGTTGTAGCATCGGCATTTTATACCATGTTTGCATTTTCACTAAGCAACGAATCATAAAACTAACAATCACACAGAATAAAACCTATAATTATGCAAGATTTCAAACAGCTTATTCAAAACATAGAAGCTACAAACGCCAATCTTTTTAATAAAGACTTTCTGTTAACTTGGGATAAAACACAACAAGAGTTAGAGCTTGTTATGCAGGTTGCTGAAGCATTGAAGTTTCTATATGCTCAGAACATTTCAGCCAAGTGCTTTGAATCTGGCTTAGCCGTTTCTCAATTCCGTGATAACTCCACCCGCACACGCTTCTCGTTTGCATTCGCTTCCAATCTATTAGGGCTCACGGTTCAGGACATGGACGAAGAAAAGTCACAAATTTCGCATGGCGAAACAGTGCGCGAAACAGCCAACATGATTTCGTTTTTAACCGAAATAATCGGGATTCGCGACGACATGTACCTTGGTGCAGGGCATTCGTATATGCTAGAAGTTGCCGATGCTTTAGAAGACGGATTTGCAAACGGTGTTTTGCCACAACGTCCGGGTATCGTAAACTTGCAGTGCGATCAAGATCACCCCACCCAAGCCATGGCCGATTTATTGCATTTGCGCAATGAATTCGGGTCGTTGGAAGCTTTAAGAGGAAAGAAAATTGCGATGACATGGGCCTATTCACCCAGTTATGGGAAGCCGCTATCGGTTCCTCAAGGCATTATTACATTGATGACCCGCATGGGTATGGATGTTTCGCTGGCTTATCCCGAAGGGTATGGCTTAATCCCAGAAATAACACAAGTTGCTCAAAATCATGCAAAACAATACGGTGGCAGCTTTAATGTGGTCAATTCGATGGAAGAAGCTTTTAACGGCGCTGACATTGTTTACCCTAAAAGTTGGGCACCCTTCCATGTTATGGAACGCAGGACCGAACTCTTGAAGAATAGCGACCGAGATGGTTTAAAGAGCCTCGAAAAAGAATGCCTTGCAAATAATGCACGCTACCAAAACTGGGAATGCGACCGCACAAAAATGAACCTTACCAAACACGGAAAAGCGCTTTATATGCACTGCTTGCCTGCCGATATTACAGATGTTTCGTGCAAAAAAGGTGAGGTTTCAGCCGAAGTGTTTGAACAATATCGCATTGCAACTTATAAAGAAGCTGGTTATAAACCATATATCATTGCTGCGATGATGCTTACAAATCGTTTCCAAAACCCCGCCGATTTATTATCGCGTTTAAAAGCCGCTAATATACAACGGGTTAAAAAATAACGATTCAATTAATTATCCAATGCAAGGAAGGGGTGGATGGCCAAAATAGTGCTGATAATCCATTGGGGTATTCAAGTTTAGCAGAATACTTTCGTCATCCACTTCTATCTGTTGCTTTTGAAAGCCTGAAAGGCATTTTTTAAGCGTAGTTTCTGTAGCTAATTCATTAACAATACCTTGGTGATAACGTTCAGGAATAACTATCGGATGACCATTTTTATCCTGAAAACATGGCATTACTATTCTGAACGGGTTGCTTTCAACCAATAGCTTGTTCAACACGTTTTCGCTAATAAATGGATTATCAACATTTTGTACGAAGCAAAAAGGTTTGGTCAGTTGGCACAGACCCAATTGAACAGAATAAAGCCTACCCTTTTCAGGATATTCATTTACAACAATTTGGATATGCCCATAGTGTTCTTTGATATGCGATAAGATTGAATGCTTGCAATCATCAGAATTTATAACAACCAGTATCTGCCCAAAACGCAAACTACTGTAAATAGTGATAATACGCTCTAAAAAAGACTGTTTATTTGTAAATTGCAAGGCAAATTTGGGGCTTCCCATCCGTTGGCTCCTACCAGCTGCCAACACAAGCACTGCACTATTATCCGCATTCAAATGCTTTGTAGCGGTGGAAAAGTTCTCCATATATTCTATCATTTAACTTACAATTAAACACATACAAAAGTTTTGACGTCACATTACAATCTCAATCGCCTATAAGATAATGCTTAAAAAACCGAATTGCAAACTTCAAAAGTACGTATTCGGACACAATTTTAGCCTAAATTCACCTTACAAACTGGCCTTTTATTTAACAAATACTTCATGACTGATTCATTTTCAATAATACCACTCGACCGTTTACTTGGTTTAATACTAAATCAATTGAAAAACGGAACTTATTTTGGGATTCCTTCGGAAAGATTCTTTACCCAAAACGACCCAAGGTTATTTACTACGCACTTTAAGCAAGCTTTGCATACTCCAATAGGTGTTGCAGCCGGACCCCACTCGCAACTTGCCCAAAACATTGTTGGGGCATGGTTATGTGGCGCCCGCTTTATTGAACTTAAAACCGTTCAAACCCTTGATGAATTGAATGTTACGAAACCTTGTATCGACATGCAGGATGAGGGTTATAATTGCGAATGGTCACAAGAGTTAAAAATACACGAATCGTTTGAGCAGTATCTAAATGCGTGGATTATTATTCATATTCTGAACTTTAGGTTCAATAAAAACAACAATGTGCCCATTGGTACAATTTTTAATATGAGTGTGGGGTATAACCTCGAAGGCATTCTAAACCAAAATGTGCAATGGTTTTTTGAGAAAATGAAGGATTGCAAGTCAGAGAAGGATGCCAAAATCAAGGAGATTAAGCATTTAGTACCAGAAATTGAGCAAATTACTATTCCAGATCGTATTTCAAATAACATTACGCTTTCAACCATGCACGGTTGTCCACCCGATGAAATTGAACGCATTGGGCAGTATTTGATTGCGACTAAAAATCTGCATACTGTTATCAAACTTAACCCTACCCTACTGGGTAAAGAAAAACTTACCGAAATCTTAAACAACAAGCTGGGTTTCAAGACCGAAGTACCGGATATTGCCTTTGAACATGATTTAAAATACGCGGATGCCATTGGAATTCTTAACCGCTTAAGGTTATTGGCGCAAAATGAAGGGGTTGAATTTGGCATAAAGCTTACCAATACGCTTGAAAGTTTAAACAACAAGGATATTTTGCCAGAAAGCGAACCACACATGTATATGAGTGGCAGGTCTTTACATCCAATATCAATTGCAGTTGCCAATAAAATTTCCAACGATATAAAAGAAAGCTTATCTATATCTTTTTCGGCTGGCATTGATTATCAAAACATCTCCAAAGTGCTATCGTGTGGTCTCTCGCCTGTAACCGTTTGTTCCGATCTTTTAAAGCCCGGTGGCTACGCAAGAATACATCAATATATTGAAGCCATTTACCAAACCCTTGATGAACAAAAATGTGAAAACTTATCACAGTTCATATCCCAAAACCACCTAAGCAATTTAGATGCTTACAGTACTGCTGTTTGTAATGACCCTTATTATCAAAAAGCCTTTAAAGAACCTGATATTAAAGTAAATAGACCTCTCGACTATTTCGATTGCATACACGCTCCCTGTGTTTCAACCTGTCCTTCGCATCAAGGCATCCCTGATTATATGTATTATACGGCTCAAGGAGATTTTCAGAAAGCCTACGAGGTAATTTTGCAAACCAATCCATTACCCATCATTACGGGCAATGTATGTGATCACGAGTGCCAATCGAAATGTACACGCATTAACTATGATAATGCTTTGGCCATTCGTGAAGTTAAACGCTTTGTTGCTGAAAACCAAAAACATACCCCTCAAAAATACAATCAAGATTTTACAAAAGGACAAGTAACTGTGATTGGTGCAGGTCCCTCGGGTTTGTCGTGTGCCTACTTTATGCGCCTAGCTGGATTCGATGTTACGGTTCTTGAACAAAAAACATTTGCCGGTGGAATGGTAGCTGAGGTAATTCCCTCATTTAGAATCGGTAAAGCACAAACTCAACTCGACTTAGATCGGATAATGGCAAGCGGTGTAAAAATACAATATGGCGTTACGGTAGATTCACAACTATTTAAAACAGTATATGAATCAGGTAGTTACATTTACATTGCTACGGGTGCTACAATTACACGAAAACTTAATTTAGCAAACGAAGATGCAAAAGGGATAATGGACCCACTCGATTTTTTGAGTAAAATCAAAGAAAATCCTTATCAATTAACTGCCAAACAGATTATTATAATTGGTGGTGGAAACACTGCCATGGATGTGGCCCGAACCGCTAAAAAATACGCACAACCCGATGCCAAGGTAACCATAGCCTATAGAAGGCGTAAACAAGATATGCCTGCCGAACCGGAAGAAATTTTGGCAGCCTTAGCTGAAGGGATAGATCTTATTGAAATGGTAAGCCCTACCGAGATCCTTACAAAATCTGGTGAAGTAAGCGGATTAAAGTTCATCAAAATGCAAGCCTCTGGAAGTTATCAACAAAAACGTTTGCTCACACTGCCCATTGAAGGCTCTGAATTTGTACGAGAAGCAGATTTGGTATTCCCCGCTATTGGCCAAGAAGTTGCGATAAATTTTATTGATAATACTCAACTACTTACCGAAAAAGATACCTACGCAACCAAGCTCAGCCGAGTGTTTATTGGTGGCGACGCACGTAAAGGTGCATCCAACATTATTTCGGCAATAGCCGATGGACGCAAAGCAGCTAAACAAATACAACAAGCCGCTGGATTAACCCTAAATCAGCCAATAAAATTTGACTACAACATTGATGTTCAAGATCTATTGATAAAAAAAGCCAAACGGGGAACAAGTCCGTTAATGGTAGCTAACAAAAAAATTGACGAGCAAGTGCCCGTAATTAACACCCAAGCAGAGGCCATGAGCGAAGCATCCCGCTGTTTGCTTTGCCACAAAATCTGTAATGTATGTGTGAGTGTTTGCCCTAACTTTGCCAATTATTCCTATCAATTACCCACAAGATCCATCGCATTGCAAAAGGCCGAGAAAAAAGGAGATGAAATTGTACTTAGCTTCGATAAACACTTTGAAGTTAAACAAGACCACCAAATTGCCCATTTGGCCGATTTCTGCAACGAATGTGGGAATTGCAATACATTTTGCCCCAGTAATTCAGCTCCTTACAAAGAAAAACCACACTTTTTCCTGAGCATTAAATCCTTTAACAACGCTACTAATGGTTACTTTATAAGTACCTTGCCGAGCAAAACTACCATTATCCAAAAAAATAAGGAGCGATTTACAACCTTGACTTTACAAAAAGACGAATACATCTATGAGACCGAGGAGGTTTTGGCAAAATTCCACAGCAACGATTTTTCCTTAAAAACCGTAGAAATACGCGTTCCATGTGTAAAAACAGCCTTTTTTGAAAATGCAGCCACCTTGATGGTCCTGCTCGAAGGTATGCAACATCTTTATATCCACGAAAGTAAAAACTAATTTCTTACAACAATGATAACCACAATTGACCACGTTATTAATAACGAAATCAGAAGTAAAGCCGTAAAACGTTTCAAAGAAAAGGGAATTCTGCTCCCTACCTTTGCTCAAATGCGCAACCCAGAACTGATACCTGAATCCATCAAAAACAAACTCAAAACCACAGGTTTATGGGATAGAGACCCTGCAAACCTATTCCGAATCTCATGGAAAAATGAAGCCAAACCCTTTGGGGGATTATATGGCAATGGAAATTACATCGAAATTCCTGAAGCGATTAGTGGTGTTAAGGCTCGGATTGTATTGATGCTTGGAAAATGGTTCCCTACAGGTGCTCACAAAGTAGGTGCAGCCTATGGTTGCTTGGCTCCACGCATTATTACAGGCGGTTTCGATCCAACCTATCATAAAGCAGTTTGGCCATCAACAGGCAATTATTGCCGTGGTGGAGCTTTTGACTCCTATTTGATGGGTGTAACGGCAGTGGCCATCTTGCCGCAAGAAATGAGCCGTGAACGTTTTGAATGGCTTAAAAGCATTGGTTCTGAAATTATTGCAACACCAGGTTGTGAATCGAATGTAAAGGAGATTTATGACGAATGTAACCATATGCGGGCTACAAGGCCTGATTGCATCATTTTGAACCAGTTTGACGAATTTGGTAACCCTGTTTGGCATTATAATGTAACAGGCCCTGCCATCGAGGATATTTACAACCTATTGCGCACACCCTCTAGCCGCTTCGCTGGCTTTGTATCCAACACTGGTTCAGCTGGTACAATTGCCGCAGGTGATTATCTAAAAACGAAATTCCCTCACATAAAAGTAACAGCTTCCGAAGCCTTGCAATGCCCGACCTTATTGCAAAACGGCTTTGGTGCTCACCGTATCGAAGGTATTGGTGATAAGCATATACCTTGGGTGCACAATATTAAAAATACCGATTTGGTTACTGCCATCGATGATGAGGACTGCATGCGCATTATCCGACTATTTAACGAACCTGAAGGCATTAAATACCTGACAGAGTGCGGCTTAGAACCTGAATACATCAAGAGCCTAGCTCAAATTGGAATCTCGGGCGTGGCCAACCTGCTTGGAGCCATAAAACAAGCGAAGTATTTTGAATTGAATGAAAATGATGTACTAATAACCATTGCTACCGACAGCATGGAAATGTATCAATCAAGATTAAGCGAACTTAGCGAACAAAATGGTACCTATACCTTGATGCAAGCCGGTAAAGACCATGAACGCTGCCTGCTTGGAACAGGAATTGATTACATGAAAGAGCTTAGTTATCAAGACCGTAAAGCAATACACAACCTAAAATACTTTACATGGGTTGAACAACAAGGCAAAACGGTAGATGAAATCAATCAATTATGGTATGACGAAAACATTTGGCCTAGTTTATTTAATCAAGCCGCCAGATGGGATGAGCTTATAGAAGCCTTTAATGCAGACGTACTAAGCTAAACCTTTTTGTTATGCCCAGCCTTAAGTACCATTTTGAATGCACAGATTGTGGTGCAGTTTATACGGATAACTTTTTGTACCTCTGCCCCAAATGTGCTGCTCTGAACAAAGACGGCCAACCTCCGGCTGGTGTACTCAAAACTGTATATAATTACAATAAAATCAAAGCCTTAAACCAAACCAGTACCTGGAATTCGTTAAAGCAAGCTGGGTTTATCGACTTATTGCCGATTCAATCATTGCAAAGTTTTGGTTACCTTAGGGTTGGACAAACCCCTGTTTATAGTATTGATGCATCCACCAATGTGGAACTTTTTATTAAAGACGATTCGCAAAACCCAACTTTCTCGTTTAAGGACAGGGCTTCTGCGCTGGTTTCAGCTTATGCCAAAGAAAACGATCTCAACATTTTAGTTGCTGCTTCCACAGGCAATGCCGGTTCTTCTTTGGCAGGTATTTGCGCCTCTCAAAGTCAAAAAGCCGTGATAATTGTTCCAGAAAATGTGCCGTCGGCCAAACTGGTCCAAATAATTATGTATGGAGCTATTCCTGTGCTTGTTAAAGGAAATTATGACAGGGCATTCGACCTTAGTTTAAAGGCAACCGAAATTTTTGGCTGGCATAACCGTAACACTGCTTACAATCCGTTTACAATCGAAGGAAAAAAAACCGTTGCTTTTGAGATTTTCGACCGTTTTGGCGAGCATTTGCCCGACTATATATTTGTACCTGTGGGAGATGGAGTAATTATTGCAGGTGTTTATAAAGGCTTTGAAGACTTATTGAAGCTTGGTGTAATATCAAAAATTCCGACTATAGTGTCTGTTCAATCTGCGCAAAGCTGCAACTTGAACACCAATTTAACACGTAATTCATTCGCTTACGAACCAGCAACCACCCTTGCAGATTCTATTTCGGTTGATATTCCAAGGAACTTCCTTATGGCTAAGAAATTCTTGCTGACATACAATGGAGAAGCAATTAATGTTTCTGATCATGAAATAGTTATAGCTTCGAGTTTGTTAGCCAAAACCACTGGCATATTTGCAGAGCCTGCTGCATCAGCAGCATACGCGGGCTTTTTAAAGTTCAAAACCGAAAATCAACTTAAAGACGGTTCTCGTGCTCT
Source organism: uncultured Bacteroidales bacterium (assembly GCA_964552325.1). Taxonomy (GTDB): domain Bacteria; phylum Bacteroidota; class Bacteroidia; order Bacteroidales; family TTA-H9; genus CAZKCK01. Next base: position 49,790 of record CAZKHA010000003.1, on the reverse strand, counting down.
TGTACTATTAACAGGCAGTGGATTAAAAGACCTCAAGACCGCTTTAAATGCAGTTAAACTACCCGAACCCATTGAACCAACTCCAACCGCACTTGATAATTACTTACAATACAGCCTCTTATGATTAGTTTTAGACTCAATGGCGAAACCATTACCTACGAAGGTGATGAATCCATCAGCCTTTTGTCATTTATACGGGAAGAAAAGGACTTAATTGCCGCAAAGGATGGCTGCTCAGCACAAGCTGCCTGTGGTGCTTGCACGGTTGAGATTAACGGCAAACCGACTTTAAGCTGTGTTACGCCGCTTAAAAAGTTACATAACGCTGAGGTGTTTACGCTTGAAGGAATTCCAGACCCTATCAAGAATGAAATTGCCAGGGTAATGGTAGAAAAAGGCGCTGTGCAATGTGGATTTTGCACTCCCGGTTTCATCATGCGAATTAGGAACTTATTGCAAACCAATCCAAACCCCAATCTCGATCAGATTAGGGCATCGATGAAGTCACATCTTTGCCGATGCACGGGTTACAAAAAGATTGAAGAATCGGTGGTAGTATTGGCAAAAGGAGATGCTCAACCACATAAAACTACTGCCGCTAATGTTGGTAATTTCTACCCAAAATACGAAGCCTTTGAAACAGCTTTAGGGAAACGCAGGTTTGTTAACGACCTTAAATTCAACAATATGCTTTATGGTGCGCTAAAATTCAGCGATTATCCAAGGGCAAAAGTAATATCAATTGATTATTCAGAAGCGTTAAAACTTGAAGGAGTTGTTAAGGTATTTACAGCCAAGGATGTACCCGGAAAACGTACCACAGGTTTAATATACGATGACTGGCCATTGATGATTGCACCGGGCGAAATAACCAACTATATTGGCGATGTTTTGGCTGGTGTGGTAGCCAGTACCGAAAAAGTAGCTAGATTGGCTGTTTCCCTTATAAAAGTTGATTATGAGGTACTTGAAGCTGTTACAGATGTACATGCTGCACTCAAAAAGGATGCTATTCAAGTGCATAATCACCATGCCAACTTACTTGATAGCTGCATTTTGAGGAAAGGTGATGCTGCTAGTGCCATCAAATCCTCTGCTTTTGTTGCAACGGGATCATACCAAACCCAACGAATTGAACATGCCTTTATGGAAACAGAATCGGCTGTGGCAATGCCTGAGGCCGATGGTATTTTGTTATATTCTTCTGGACAAGGCATTTATGAAGATAAACGACAATTGGCAAGCCTTTTGGGCATTGCCGAAACAAATATTCGTGTTATACTTGTGCCAAATGGCGGAGGTTTTGGTGGTAAAGAAGATTTGAGTGTTCAAGGACATGCAGCTATGTTCGCTTTTACCCTTAAACAAGCTGTCAAGGTAACGCTCTCACGGCCCGAATCCATTCGTATGCATCCAAAACGCCATCCAGTTTGGATGGATATTACTTTAAGCTGTGATTTAAATGGTAAGCTTACTGCTCTTAAATTAAGGGCAATAGGCGATACGGGCGCGTATGCATCGGTAGGTACAAAAGTTATGGAACGTGTTGCAGGACATGCTACAGGAGGCTATTATGTACCAGTTATTGATTTGGAGGCCTTAACCGTTTATACCAACAATATTCCATCAGGAGCAATGCGCGGATTTGGTGCTAACCAAGTTGCTTTTGCATTGGAAGGCTGCGTGGACGAACTTTGTAAAAAAGGAGGCTTCGATCATTGGCAATTCCGATACGATAATGCATTGGTGGATGGATTGACAACAGCCACAGGCCAAAAAGTGCAAGGTGCTGGGATACGTGCTTGCCTAGATGCCCTGAAACCCTTTTATCTTGACGCCACTTTCTCAGGATTAGCCTGCGGAATTAAAAATAGTGGTATTGGTAATGGAATGATTGATTATTCGGATGTTATCATTGAAATTGAATCCGAAACCAAGATTATTTTGCACCAAGGCTGGACCGAAATGGGACAAGGAATCTACACCATGGCTATCCAGTTCCTGTGCCATGAAACCGGGCTTGACCCCCAACTTATTGAAGTTAAAACAGATACCGCTTCAGGCATAAAAACCGGAATGACGACATCATCAAGAGCAACCGTTTTATTGGGCAATGCGATAAAAGAAGCTTGCATACCCTTCAAAGAAGACCTTAAAAACCAGTCGCTTTCAGGCTTAATTGGGAAAAAATACCAAGCGCGATGGCAGTTCGATCAATCCACTAAACCCGGCGACCTCACCAAAGAATCAATTACCCACTATTCATATGGCTATGCCGCTCAATTAGTGGTGTTGGATGAGCAAGGAAACATCGAAAAAGTTGTTGCAGCCCATGATGCAGGTAAAATCATTAACCCAGTGTTTTATGAGGGGCAAATAGAAGGCGCCGTGCATATGGGCCTAGGTTATGCACTAACTGAAGACCTTGAAATGGAGAATGGCTTTTTAATGAGCACAAAACTAAAAGATTGCGGTATTCTGAAAGCCCATGAAACCCCAGAAATTAACGTACTTCCCGTTGAAGTAGCCGATCCTATTGGTCCGTATGGAGCAAAAGGTCTTGGCGAGATTGGATTAGTACCAACTGCGGCTGCTGTGGCAAACGCATTATGCAATTATGATGGAATTCGTCGTTATAAATTACCTTTAAAACGCACAAAATGATACACTTAAAAAACGGAACATTTATTGACTGGAAAACTTTGGAGTTTAAAACTGCTGACGTATTTGTTGAGGAAGGCCCGAATGGAAAAATCCTCTTCGAAAAGCCTCAGAACCTGCAGTTTGTAAAAAACTTGCAAATTATTGATTGCACCGGAAAGCTCATTACCAAATCATTTGGCAATGGACATCACCATGTTTACAGTTCATTGGCTAGAGGAATGACACCTCCCAAAATCGCCCCAAGCAACTTTGAAGAAACCTTAAAATACATTTGGTGGCCATTGGATAAAAGCCTAACACGCGAAATGGTGCAATTAAGTGCGCTTACAACCGCAATTGCTTGTGCTAAAAGGGGATGCACCTTTGTTATTGATCATCATGCTTCACCAAACTATTTAAAAGGCTCTCTCGAAATTATCGCACAAGCATTTGATTTAGTTGGTGTTAGTCACTTATTGTGCTACGAAATCACTGATAGGTATGGCAATGCCAAAACCCAGGAAGCTTTTGATGAAACTCGTGCGTATTCAGCTATTAATCAAGTGCTGGTTGGGCTCCATGCATCCTTTACGGTTGGTGACGAAACCTTGAAAAATGCAGTTGAATTAGCTTCAAAACTTCAGACTGGAATCCATATCCATGTTGCCGAAGATACTGTTGATCAATATGATGCACAAAAAAACTACAAACAAAGCGTAGGTGAACGGCTCTATAATGCTGGCGCTTTTGAACTCAATAAAAACATCTTTGCACATTGCCTGCATCTTTCAGATACTGAAAAAGAGCTAATTAGCTTATCAAATACGTATGTAGCCATCAACACCGACAGTAATCTTAACAATCGCGTTGGTTCGTTTAACCCAACTGGCATCGGCCAAAAAATAATGCTTGGTACCGATGGAATGCATAGCGATATGCTGAGAAGTGCTCGAATTACTTGGCTCGAGCAAAATGCACAAAATGGTATCCAACTGCCTACGGTTTATCAATGGTTACGAAATGTGCATCATTACATTAACCAAAATGGCTTTATAGGTGATGGAGATAACAACCTTATTGTACTCGACTATGATTCTCCGACCGAGGTTACGAGTGCCAATTTTGTTGGTCATGTATTTTATGGACTGGAATCTAGACATATACAACATGTTATTTCAAGTGGTAAGTTAATTGTTGAGAATTATGTTGCCACCAAAATTGATGAGACTGTAATACTCCAGGAATCAAGGAAGCTTTCGACGAAGCTTTGGAAATTGATGCAGCAAAATGGATAACTTAATTATAACCAATGCATTAGTTGTAAACGCAGATTGTACCCAAAATGCACATATACATCTTTCTGGTGGCAAAATTTTGGATTTGTTACCATTAGGGAGCCAATTACCATCTGATATTGAAATAGTTGACGCCTCAGGTTTTACGGTTCTTCCGGGTGGGGTTGACCCACATGTGCATTTTCACCTTCCTACGCCGGCTGGATATTCATGTGATGACTTTTTAAATGGTAGTAAGGCTGCACTTGCAGGAGGTACTACCGCAATAATTGACTTTGTAACCCCAAATAAAGGGCAATCGCTGCTCGAAGCCCTGCGGTTAAGAAAACAGGAGGCACAAGCAAGTATAATTGATTACAGCTTCCATATGGGCGTAACTTGGTGGGATGCTAAACTGAAGCTCGAAATTGAGCATTGCATTATAAATGAAGGAATTACTTCGTTTAAAGTGTACCTTGCATATAAAAACTCGATTGGAATAAGCATTCCTGATCTTGAAAAAATTATGCAGGTAGTTGGTTATCATGGTGGTGTAGTTACAGTTCATGCTGAAGAGGGTGATGAAATAGAACGACTGCAACATCGTTTTTTAAGTCAGGGCAAAACCTCACCTATGTACCATGCGCTGAGCAGGCCACCCGAAGTTGAATCAATTGCCGTTGAACGTGTAATTGATTTGGCCAAACGAACGAACTGCCGAGTATATATAGTCCATACATCTACCAAAGGTTCAGTTGACTTAATTAAAGATGCTCAATTGAAAGGAATTAAAGTATTTTCCGAAACTTGCCCTCAGTATTTGTTGCTGAACGAAGATGTTTATAATCAAGAATTTATTAAAGCAGCGCCTTATGTAATTAGCCCGCCTATACGAAGCTCGGAGCATAGTGAAGCATTGTGGAAGGGAATACAAAACCAAACCATCCAAACCCTTGCCACTGACCATTGCCCATTTAACCTTGTGGGCCAAAAAGATAAAGGCAGCAACAATTTTACCTTGATTCCTAATGGTGCTGGAGGTATTGAAAATCGAATCCAATTAATGTACAAATATGGGGTAGTAACCAATAAAATAACTATAAACCAATTAGTTGCATTAGTGGCCACAAACCCTTCTTCCATCTTTGGACTCACTTCAAAAGGTAGAATAGCCCCTGGGTATGATGCAGATTTGGTGATATGGGACTTCAACAAAACCCAAATAATTTCAGCCAAAAACCAGGTATCATCATGTGACACATCAATTTATGAAGGCTTCGAAAGCCAAGGCTTGCCCCTACACAGTGTTGTTAATGGTAAATTTGTGAATAACAATCATTTACCCGATAATACAATGCAAGGAAAATTGATTTTCAGGAGCTTATAAACATCTATCAAATAAGGCATGTTCTTATCGTTCATATAAACGAAAAAATATTCTCGTTTTGCCATTTTCTGAGCTCTTCATACACTTGGAAGCAGTAACTTTGCTAATCCAAATCAATCAACTGTATGGATAATTCTGAAAAAGACAAGCTTTCGGCCGTAGTGCTAGCCCCTTACATTCAAAAAGCCTGGGCTCTGGTAGGTGTTAAACGCAAAATTGGAGGAAATCAATTCCGGCATTGTATGGCAACCATGGTAATTCTTATTGATTACCATTATATTGATTCAGTGTTACTTAAAGCTGCCACCATTCACGATCTAATCGAAGATTTTGAAGCTGCTTCCACTGAGGATATCATTAAAATACATGATGGCGATGAAGAAAAAGTCGTGAAATTGGTATTAGAAGTATCACAACGCCCTGGTGAGTCAAAAATTGAGTTTTACAACCGAATTCTTAACGAAGGATCAAAAGAGGCCAAAATCCTAAAGTGTGCTGATAGAATTAGCAATCTAACTGATTTGCATTTAGATGCAAAGGGTTATGATAGAATGATCAGTTATTTGGATGAAACCGAGAAATATGTTTTCCCTTTAGCAAAAGAAGTTAATGCTGATATGCTCAATGAATTGAAAGACCTCGTAACGCGTCGGAGGGTTTACCTAAAATCGATGCCAAGAGGAACCTTATCAAAGATTTCGAAGCTACTGTTTAAAGGAAATTGACCAACATACTGTCACACTTCCGTCGGATTTTACTTAAAGCATGAAATAAGATAAGCCATATATATAACATATAATCAATACTTAAAATGAATATTAAAATCACTTTCGAGGGAAACAAGAAGATAAATGCCCATGTAAATGGCCATGTAATAAAAACCGACCAACCCAGCCATTCGGGAGGTGAAAATACAGCCCCAGCTCCTTATGATCTTTTTTTGGCTTCACTAGGCACCTGTGCAGGTATTTATGTTAAATCCTTTTGCGACCAAAGAGGCATTTCTACGGATGGAATAAGCCTTGACCAAACAATGGAATGGGACGCTGTAGCCAAAAAAATGGGCCAAATTACGATCACAATACAATTACCAGCCACATTTCCTGATAAATATAAAGAATCATTAGTTAAGGTGGCTGAGCTTTGCGCAGTAAAGAAAACAATCCAAGATCCGCCAATAATGATAGTTAACACAAGCATCCAGTAATTTTTCATAAAACCTAAAGCTTTATATAGGCCATTCCAAGTAAATAATTATGAGTGATTTAAGAAAGGTTTATGCGATAGTACCAATCATGGCCGAATCAGCATACCTTCCTGCCCTACTCGATTGTTTAGCCGAACAGGACTATCCGAATTTTGAAGTGGTATTTTGTGTTAATCAGCCCGATTCTTATTGGGATAACCCGATAAAGCAATGGGTTGGAGAAGATAATGCCTTGTGCATAAATCTATTAAACAAAAAATTTTCGTTTAAATCAACCGTTTTCGACCGATCTTCGAAGCATTTGGGTTGGGATAACAAAAATTATGGCGTGGGTTGGGCACGTAAAGTTCCAATGGATTATGCCTCGCAACAAGGTGAACCAGATGATTTAATCGTGAGCCTGGATGCCGATTCTGTTTATGAACCTGGGTTTTTGGGTTCCATCGTCAATTCCTTTAATACGCATGCCAATGTTTCAGGGCTTTCAATTCCCTATTATCACAAACTAACTGGTGATGAAGCAATTGACAGAAATATCCTGAGGTATGAGTTCTATATGCGCAATTATGCATTGAATATGCTTAGGATTGGTAACCCCTATGCATTTACTGCCATTGGCTCGGGGATGGCTTGCACCATAAAACACTATAAAAAAGTTAACGGGATAACGCCCCATAAAAGTGGTGAGGATTTCTACTTCATTTTAAAACTTTGTAAATCAGGAAGTTTATTACGCACAACACCTTGTAAAGTTTATCCCTCGGCACGTTATTCTGATAGAGTGTTTTTTGGCACAGGCCCAGCACTTATTAAAGGCGCTAAAGGCGATTGGAATAGCTATCCCATCTACCCCTACCAATTATTCGATCAAGTTAAAGAATCATTCGATTCATTTCCTGAACTTTACAAATCAGATGTTGACTTTCCAATGAATGATTTCTTAGCAAGAATTTTTAAGGATAAGCTATGGTGGATTCCTTTGCGAAAGAATTCAAAAAACGAAGAATCGTTTGTAAAAGCCTGCAGGATAAAGGTTGATGCATTGCGAATCCTACAGTTTCTAAAAACAAGTGCAGATGTAAACCCAACTAAGGATGAGAACAACCTAAAGCATTTTATATCAATATTCTATGATGATTTCAATAAGCAACATCCACTAATTACGAATCTAAATTTTCAACAACAAAGCATTAATGAGTTAAATTTGTTAAGGGATTTCTTGGTTGAAACTGAAGATAATATTCTCATCAATAACCCTTTAACAAGTTTGTGAGCATGCTAACCATCCTAGGTCCCACAGCTACTGGCAAAACGCGTATTTCAGCAGGCGTAGCATCACGTATTGGTGCAGAAATTATTAGCGCCGACTCAAGGCAAGTTTTTAGGCGTATGGATATTGGAACCGGTAAGGATATTGAAGATTATACCTATAACGGGGTCCGTATTCCTTATCACTTACTCGACATCGCGGAACCGGGTTCGGAGTTTAGTGTTTTTGACTTTCTTGAGCACTTTTACAATGCCTATAACAACATTACCTCCAGGTCAAAACAAGTTATACTTTGCGGTGGAACGGGTTTGTATCTTGAAGCTGCCCTAAAGGGTTACAAATTGCCTAAGGTACCTATAAATGAAGAACTTAGAAGTAGCCTTGCTTTGCTATCAAACGAACAGCTAATCGAACGGCTTAAGTCCTTTAAAGAAATTCATAACACAACCGATAGTGTGGATTTGGATCGACTTGTTCGTGCAATCGAAATCCAAACTTATCTTAAAACCTATACACCAAAAAAAACCATAGAAATACCTGGGATTGTGATAGGTATAAAGTTTGAACGCTCAACCATCAGGCAACGTATTACCAATCGTCTTAAGCAAAGGCTCGATAATGGTATGGTTGAGGAAGTAAAACAACTAATTGACGAAGGCGTATCCGTTGAGATGCTTGGTTTTTATGGCCTTGAATACCGGTACATCTCGCATTATTTAATAGGTAATATAACTTATAACCAGCTATTTGAATCATTAAATACAGCCATTCATCAATTCGCGAAACGACAAACAACCTGGTTTAGGCGAATGGAAAAAAACGGTACCGTAATCCATTGGATAGATGGGTACAAGCCTGAAGATGAAAAAATTGAACTTATTGCCAGCATGTACAAAGACCATAGCCTCCATGATACAAAACCCTAACGCAAAACCTATTATCATTTTAACTGGAGCCACTGGCTTCATAGGTTCTTTTATAACCGAGAAAGCCTTAAAGGATGGATTTCAGCTTATTGCGCTAACCCGAGCCAATAGCAATTCAAAATGGTTAAAAGAGCAAAATTGCCATGTTGAAACTGTTGATTTTTCGAATGTGGATGAACTCAAAAATATCTTTGCCAAGCTTTTAAGCACGCATGGTCAAATTGACTATGTAATTCATAATGCTGGCATTACCAAAACCAATAAAGTAGGTGAATTTGAACTTGTAAACTATACTTATACCAAAAATTTGATTGATGCACTGTTAGGAGCCAATATAAATCTAAAGAAATTCGTGCTTGTTAGCAGTTTGGCAGCACTTGGCCCTGGCAATGAAAAAACCTTAGCTCCCATCACAAGTGCTTCTGCGCCATCACCTAATACAGCATATGGAAAAAGCAAGCTTTTGGCTGAAAAGTATCTTCAAACGTTTACTAATTTAAACTGGTTGATAATCAGACCTACAGGTGTTTATGGACCCAAAGAGAAAGACTATTTTTTAATGCTTCGCACCGTACAGAAAGGTTTGGCGCCAAAAATTGGTTTTCGTGACCAATACTTAACGTTTGTTTATGTTACTGATTTGGTTGATGTTATATTACAATCCCTAAAAAGTCCTTACTCCCATAAATCCTACCTGGTTACGGATGGTAACACCTACACGGCTGATTTCTATAGGGACCTTTGCAAACGCTTATTGAATAAAAAAGCAATCAAGCTTACCATTCCGCTAGGTTTAGTTGGTTTTTTAAGCTCGCTTTTAGAAACCACATATGGCATTTTTAACAGCACGCCAACCCTTAACCGCGACAAATTCCTAACTTTACGCGCAAAGAACTGGAAATGTGATATTAGCGACACTATAAAGGATTTAAACTACAAACCTAAGCTCGACCTTGAAACTGGACTTAAAGAAAGCATTGCTTGGTTTAAACGCGAAAAGTGGTTACATTAGGTTTACACTTTCTGAAGGGTAAAAAAGAAGGTGCTTCCCTCCTGCCATTTGGAGCTGACCCAGATTTTTCCACCGTTCTGCTCAACAAATTCCTTACAAAGGATAAGCCCTAGTCCGGTACCTTTTTCGCCAGCCGTGCCAACAGTGGATAGTTTCTCTTGAATTTTAAACAATTTTATTACCAGCTCCGGTTTCATACCCTTCCCAGAGTCTTTAACGGATACTGTTGCAATATCTCCTGAAATGGAAGAATTTATAGCGATAAAGCCACTTTTTTCCGTAAATTTAATTGCATTACTGATTAGGTTTCGGATAACGGTGGCAATCATTTTGCGATCTGCATAAACTTGTAATTCTTTATTTACTTGATTTTCAAGTACTATATTTTTCGCAAGAACTTGCGCAGTTACTTCGTACAACACTTCCTTTACCAGGTCAAACATAAAAAAACTTGTTTTACTTACACTTAAGCGTCCTGTTTGTAAGGTTGACCATTCCAATAAATTACCCAGCAACTGGTAGGCTCCCTGAGCTGAGGATTGAATAGTAGAAACAAACTGTTTGCGTTCTTCATCGTTGTACGTGTTGTAGTTTTGCACCAACTCATTCGAGAATCCAAGGATTGAATTAAACGGATTTTTAAGGTCATGAGCCAAAATGGAGAAGAATTTGTCCTTTGTGGCATTCAACTCCAAAAGTTTTTTTTCGGAGGCCTTTAAGGCGTTTTCTATCTTTTTCCGATCACTTATATCGCGTGTTACGCCGCTAATTCCCACCACATTTCCTTCTGTATCAAACATTAGACTCGCGTTAACTTCAGCCCAAAACTTTGAACCATCTTTTCGAATGATTTCAATATCAAAAAGCTCTGAGGATTCTTTAAAATCCCTCAAACCTTCGGCATATTCAAGCAGTATCCGATTCATCAGTTCATTAACATACTGCAAACTTCTGGGAGTCAAAATTTTATCAATACTTAATGTTTTACGTTCTTCAGGTTTATAACCTTCTAAACGATAGACCGATGGGCTAATATAAGTTGTATTCAAATTAAGATCTGAAGTCCAGATAACATCATTTATATTGTCGGCCAACAGTTTATACTTCATTTCGCTTTCAACTAGTGCTTGACGGTCGATGCGCGATTGTGTAACATTTCGTGCCATACCCGAATAAAACATAAACTCACCTTCTGGCGTGCGTACACAACGTAAGCTTACTTCAACTATTAACAATCGTCCTACACTATTAACTATTTCAAAATCAATAACATGACTCAAAAAGTTATGAAATTTCAACTCATTCTGCTTTACTCTATTTAACAATTCTTTGCGTGACTGATGTGAAAGGAAATGCAAAACCCGTTTCCCAATTAAGTAATCTGCTTCATATCCTAAAAGTTTCTGAATTGAAGAGGTTACAAACAAAAAACGACCATGTTCATTAACCGTAAAAATTGCGTCATTTGAATTTTCGGTAATTAACCTATACATTTCTTCTTTGTTTTCTAAAACATAAAGAATCTGAAAATGAACATTTAACACTTCGTTTAAGAGGAGCCCCATTTCTTTTAGCTCCGTAATTTTTAGGCCATCAAGGTTAATTTCAGTATGATTGCCCACTGCTTTTTTAACTTCATCTTGAAACTTACTTAATTCAGGAGTGAACTTTTTAGAGATATAGGCCATGGCAAACACGATACCAAGGTATGAAATTAGTAGGATTACAATAATCTGAAAAACCCTTACAGCCAAATCCCTACGCTTATCTTTAGCTTGCTTGGCAATTTTTGCATCAATGGCTCGCAAATTCGTGTAAGCGCCTACAATCCAATTCCAGTCGGGCAGGGCTTTAAAGTATCCAAGTATTTCTTCGGGTTGTCCACCATGATTTAATGGATTGTAAAACTGTACAAATCCTCCATTTTGATCCCAGGCTACCTTATTAATCTCACTAAAAATTCCAACACCATAAGAATCAACTATATCGACTAAGGAGAAGGGTGGTTTATTGCCAAACATACTGCCCGTTAGCAGCAAACCTTTGCTACTACACAAAACTGGCGTGAATGTGGCCTTATTGTATGCAACACTCAAATAATCAATAAACAAAGGCTTATCTGAACTTAGATAATCAGGTAAACGGGTTTGTAAACTAATGTAAAGATTTAAAGGCTTGATAGCTTTGAGGTATGTTAAGGTAGTTACGAAGGCTTTATCAATTGAATCTGAAGAATTTACTACTTGATACAAAATATTCTTTTCACCTTTCTTCAGCAACTCCAACTCATTTAAAGTATGCTTCTTGTTATAAATGTATGCTTTGTATAGCAACGCCAAACTATCATTTTTTGGAAAAAATGTTACAATCTCCTCACCATCTAACAATTTAATTGACAACAACTTATCCCCAAATTTGTTAGTTGAATGAAGATAAAGGGATAACCTCCCTATAAGTGCTTTATTGTTGGTTTGATCATTCGTGGCTGCCATTACGTCTTTCAAGTTCGCCTCAATGTTTTCGACTTCAAGCTGCAAGTCTTTTATCAGCTTGTCCTCAATATTTTTCTGGGAGAATTCAATAAACCCAATTGTATGTTGTACCTGCCTGGCAATCAAATCTTTTTGTTCAGCGTACATTTCATCTTGTAGCAATGCTACCTGCTTGTTGAATTGTACTAACTCGTGAATCACTGAAATGATAGCCAGAAGTATAAACGACATGGTTATAAGGACCAATACAGCCTTAATAATTACCCACGATATTGGTCGTGATTTGCCCATATACCAGTATTTAAACCTTAAATTTAACCTTAGGGCCGCATTGACCCAAATGATTGGATGAACCTAGACTTTTGTTTTGACCAATGAATTGCCTATACAAATATAACCAATGTTGTTAGCAAACACAACTAAAAATTACAAATACCTATTATACAAGTATTAAAGAATCAATCTTTTTTAGCAAGGCTTCCTTATTAATGGGTTTGGTATAATAATCGGTAAATCCAAATGCAGTAGCTTTCTCTTTATCGCCAGAAAGGGCATAAGCCGTATGAGCTATAATTGGTAGGTTCCTTATTTTCCTTATTTCAGTAAAAGCCTCATATCCACCCATAAAAGGCATTTTTATATCCATTAATACCAATCCAATTTCATCATGATCAATAACCGTTTGTAGGGCTTCAACACCATTTTTTGCATAAAGCATTGGGTATTTGGTTCTTTTGAAAAGCTCTCTATAAAAAAGCATGTTATTATCATCGTCTTCAACAACTAAGACAGTTTTTCCAGATTTAACGACTTCAGGCATACATATACTATTGACGTGAAAGAATGCACTAAAGTACAAATAATATTGAGAGCAGCAAAATCATTTTACAACTTCAAAGTTTTTGCGTAAGTTTGGACTCGCAAAGCCGGTATCAAGTTTGGCTTTTTTGGCATAACCTACCGTAGCTTTGTACCCTTTGGGTTTTCGCTTATTAAATCATTGTTAACCTAAATTATTGTTGTATGCAGTTTAACCTTCAATGGATTGATTATGCTATCATGATCATCTATTTCATTTTTGTTTTGGGCATTGGATGGGCTTTAAAAAAGTACATGAAAGATGCCTCCGCATTTCTTGAAGCAGGCCGTTCGATGCCAGCATGGGTTGCAGGTTTGGCCTTTATTAGCACCAATTTAGGCGCCTTGGAAGTTATGGGAATGACAGGTTCGGGAGCCAAGTATGGTATGCTTACCACCCATTTTTATTGGATTGGCGCCATACCCGCCATGGTATTTTTAGCCATCTTTATGATGCCCTTTTACTATGGCTCGAAAGCACGCTCGGTACCTGAGTTCTTAAAACTAAGGTATGATGAGAAAACCCGCGCCATCAATGCTATTCTATTTGCCATTATGACTATTATGGCTTCCGGGATATCAATGTATGCCCTTGCAATCTTACTCGAAAACGTGCTTGGATGGGATTTCAACCTTTGTCTTTGGGCCTCAGCCTTAATTGTATTGGCCTATACCTACCTTGGTGGGCTATCCTCTGCAATCTATAATGAGGTTTTGCAGTTTTTCATCATCATTTTAGGTTTATTCCCTTTGGTTTACTTAGGATTGACCGAAGTTGGCGGCTGGGGTGGACTTGAAACCAAATTAGCTGCTGTAACGCCACAACAATATGCCCCAGACACCTGGACCACCACATGGAAATATACGGGAAGTGCAGCCAGCAACCCCATGGGCCTTGAGTGGTTTGGCATATTTATGGGGTTGGGAATTGTACTCTCGTTTGGATATTGGTGCACAAACTTTTTAATTGTTCAACGGGCCATGGCTGCCGAATCGAAATTGGCTGCCATTAAAACACCCCTCATTGGTGCCATTCCTAAAATGTTCATCCCCTTTCTAATAATTGTGCCTGGCATCATTGCCATGGTATTGATGAATACACCCGAAGCTTCTTTTAACCTGCCTACCAAACCTGGAAGTGGGGATATTAATTATGATTACACCATAATTGCCCTACTGCAACACTATTTGCCCGCAGGCGTTCTAGGCCTGGGGATTACGGCCCTTTTAGCCTCATTTATGTCAGGTATGGCTGGTAATGTATCGGCCTTTAATACTGTTTGGACCTATGATATTTACCAGAGCTACATCAGGCCCTCAAGCGGAAACAAAGAAAATGATGACAAGCATTATTTAATGGTTGGTAGGCTTGCCACCGTTTTTGGTGTCCTTGTTAGCATAGCAGCTGCTTACATTGCCACAAAGTTCAACAATATCATGGATTTTTTGCAAGCAATATTCTCCATGATCAATGCTCCACTCTTTGCAGTTATTTTCTTGGGTATGTTCTGGAAACGGGCAACAGGTCATGCTGCATTTTCTGGGATTCTAGGAGGACTATTAGTTGCGCTCTTACATCATGGCTTAACTGAACCAGCGGGCTCTGATACCATTTTCAGGGGCGGCTGGCTAGGTGTGGTTCACACGTATCCAGTGGATATGGCGCAGGCTTTTTGGACTGCCATTTTCTCCTTTTCTACAAGCGTAATTCTAACAGTAACAGTTAGTTTAAGTACTAAGCAACTTAAATCAGATACCGATTTAACAGGCCTCGTATATTCACTGACTAAACATGAAAAAGCGGAAGCAACAAAATGGTATTACACCCCTACTGCTTTTGCTACCTTAGTAATTGGACTCGTTGTAATTTTATCAATCATTTTCTGGTAAGGAGGAATCATTATGTTAGATATTCGTATCCCTATAGGTCTATTATTCACTATATTAGGAGCCATATTATTAATATTTGGCGTACTAACCATGGGTGATGAGCAAATGTATCGCAAATCGCTAGAAATAAACATCAACCTTGTTTCTGGTACTATACTCTTAGTTTTTGGCGTCATTATGTTGTTGGCAGTAAAACTATCTAAAAAGAAACACTAACAAAAGCGCGTTTAGCCAATTAACAGCTATTTTTGCTCAGAGAAATTAAAGCGAAGGAACTCTTCATATAGAGCCTTCGCTTTACTTTTAAGGCACAAGTCCTTATGATAAACTTACAACCTTGCCAAAACAAAATCCTTTGCAGTTGGTGCAATAAATCCTTTTCAAGGATGGTAAAGGTTCATTCAAAAAAAAATACAGCAAATGCACTTCTCAACAGACATAAAATCAGTTGTTTATATTGCTAGTACGATAAATTGCTAAGTTGAATTTGCATACAGTACCTCACGAACCAAATTATCCAATGTATTAAAAAACAGAGCTATGGCAGTCTTTATAAGCTTTGATTAGGCCAGCCGCTAAAGCTAGTTACATATTGATTCGCATAGCTCTTTTGGTGTTCTTTAGCCTAAGCCGTGTATATTTGCACCCAATTAATAAAAGAACGTTGTTTATGCGTTTTCCAACTTCCATACCTCGCCCAGTTGTCATATTTTCCGATATTTTTATAACGGCTGCCTCCGTATTGGTTGCCTTTATGCTTCGGTTTAATTTCGATATACCACCAAACGAAATGAAACCTGTGCCTGCCATTCTCACGTATATCCTAATTATCAGGAGTATATCTTTTTTCCTAGGAAAAACGTACGCTGGAATGATGCGATTTACTAGCTTGGCGGATGCTTCACGCATATTCATTATAAATGTAATTGCCAGTATGTTTCTGGTAGTTACAAACCTTACAACCTACTATTTTATTAATGAACGGTTTAACATCCCGTTCTCCATCATTATTATAGAGTTTTTAGTAACTTCAGTATCCATGATCATTATGCGGCTTATCGCCAAACTTACCTTCATGGAACTTCAAAACAAGCAAAAGGAAAAAGCCACTGTTATTATATTTGGAGCAGGCGAGGCTGGCTTAATCACAAAAAACGCCTTACAAAGAGATCCATCTGTATTCTACAACATCATAGCCTTTGTGGATGACGACCCAACCAAAATTGGCAAACAGATTGATGGTATAAAAATCTATAAGTCAAACGACTTAACTGAACTCTTGGCCAATAATGAAGTCTTATACTTGATATTGGCCGTACAACAAATTACGCCAGAACGCAAAAAGCTGATTATTGAAACAGCTTTAGAGTATCAGGTAAAAGTACTCAACGTTCCACCAGTCAATCAATGGATAAACGGGCAATTAAGCTTCGGGCAAATCCGCAATATTAGAATTGAAGATCTATTGGAGCGCGAAATCATCCATATTGATGAGCATAAAGTCAAAGAATCGTTAACAAACAAAACAATTCTGATTACGGGGGCTGCTGGATCTATTGGTAGCGAATTGGCCAGGAGTGTTTTAGCACATAGGCCTAAAATGTTGGTATTGTTAGATAATGCTGAAACCCCTTTATTTTTTCTTGAACTGGAACTTAGTGAAAAGTTTAAAGGTCAATCCTTTACAATTGTTTTAGGTGACATAAGGGCCGAAAAGAACCTCAACGACATTTTTCAAAAATATAGGCCACAGGTTGTTTTTCATGCAGCGGCCTATAAGCATGTTCCGATGATGGAACGAAACCCAATGGAAGCGATACGTACAAACATAACTGGCACAAGGCTTTTGGCTGATTGTTCGCTAAATAATGGCGTAGAGCAATTTGTAATGGTATCAACCGATAAGGCCGTAAATCCTACTAATATAATGGGTGCCAGTAAGCGAATAGCTGAGATTTATGTGCAATCGCTCCATGCTAAAGGCAAAACAAGGTTTATAACCACCAGGTTTGGAAATGTGCTAGGTTCTAATGGCTCGGTGGTAACATTATTTAAAAACCAGTTAAATAATGGTGGCCCCATAACCATTACCCACCCTGATGTTACACGTTATTTTATGACCATACCCGAAGCTTGCAGTTTGGTGCTTGAGGCAGGCACCATGGGAAAAGGAGGCGAGATATTTGTTTTTGACATGGGCGAATCGGTAAAGATTATTGAACTTGCCAAAAAAATGATCAAGCTTTCGGGCTTAGAATTAGGCCGTGATATTCAAATCGTTTTTACGGGCATGCGTCCAGGTGAAAAACTTTACGAGGAATTGCTCAACGACAAGGAATCCATCCTTCCAACACATCATCCAAAGATAAAAATCGGCAAGGTAAGAAGCTATGAATATTCATTAGCTCTGGAAGCGATAACCGCTATCGAAAACGAATCTTTGATTGGAAATCCCACGGAGGCAATAAAACGAATGAAATTACTTGTACCTGAATTTATTAGCCAAAACAGCGAATTTGAAGCCCTGGATACTAATTAGCCTCAGCCAATCTTTTTAGCATCTGGTAAATCATTCAATGGCAAGGTAAAATAAAATGTTGTCCCGATTTGCTCTTTTGACTCGAGCCAAATGCTGCCCCCCAGTATTTCTACCAAATGCTTAGAAATATATAAACCTAGCCCAGCTCCACCGAATGACCGAGCAAGGCCTTCATCAGCTTGTCTAAACCTATTGAATATAACATCCTGTTTATCAGCAGGAATACCAATCCCATTATCCTGTACGAAAAACCGCACTTTTGAATCTAAAATGTCATAGCCATATTTTACAAAGCCATTGTCAGTAAATTTTAAAGCATTGCCTATTAGGTTGGTTAGCACCTGTTTAATACGCATTTCGTCGGAATTTAGATAAAATTCAGTTGTATAAAAAGGGTCACAATCCAGCTTAGCGGTCTTTTTATCATTTCTGCGCAGCTGTACTTGAAACACCTCAAACAATTCATACAAGAGTCTATTCACCTCAAAACGGTGCTTAACCGTAACTATTTGGCCCGATTCTATTTTGGCAACATCAATTATGTCGTTTATGAGGTTTAGCAGGGCATAGCTATTGGAGTTTATAAGTTCGTAGTAGAAGGTACGGTCACCATCGGTTAAATCAGGTTCGGCCAATAATTCAGAAAACCCAATGATAGCGTTCATAGGTGTTCGAATCTCGTGCGACATATTAGCTAAAAATGCTGATTTTAATTGATCTGACTCTTGAGCCCGCGCTGTTTCGATGCGAAGACGGTGCTCTGTTTCTTCCATTTGAATCAATTGTTCTCTTAATTCCCTTGTTTTTTGCTTAACAATCTTTGTCAACATCCTATTCCAGAACAATATAAATACAATAGTAAGGAGTGATATAGCAAATAACCCAATTATCCACAGATAGTATTTGCCAAAAAAACTAGTTTCTTCATAAACAGCAAACCACTTGTTATAGACTTCCTTATAGGCACCGGTGTTCTCAATTATGCCCAAGCCACTGTTAATGGTTTGCAAAATAGCACTATCACTGGCCTTCACTCCTACAGCATATTCGCGAGGTAGTACGGGCTTAAAAACAGGTTTAAGGTTATTTAACCTAAAAAATTGAATATAAAACTGACCTGAACGCTGCGGTATTAGTATGGCATCACCCTCACCTGAGCTAAGTATGCGAAGACCTTCTTGAATATTTTCAACATACTTAAGCTTGATGTTTGGGTTGAGTTCGGTTAAATAATCGGTTAAAACTTGATTATTTTGAATGATAATCTGCAATGAAGTGTCCGATTTTAAATCACTTAATGAAGTAATAAGAGAACTCTTGCGGACAAAGAACTGATGAAACGTAACAATAAAAGGAACGGTTACCTCAAAATTTAGTTTACGGCCTGGGTTAATATATACGCCTGGTATTACATCAATTTCTCCTCGGTCTAGCTTATCCTTAATCTCGAACCAACTTCCAGCCTCAAAATACACTTGATAGCCCATAACCTGAGCCACAGCCTTTATAATGTCGATGTCAAAGCCACTTGCTCTTCCATTATTATCAGTAAACTGAAATGGAGGATATGCCTCATCGTAGCCAACACGCAGAACCTTCGGTTGCATCCCATTTTCAGCCTGAGCCAAAATTGAACTGCAGGGTACTACAATCAGCAATATACTGAATACTAATAATTTAACTATTGATTCTTGATTTATCATTCTTCAATTGCCAGCATACAAACTTAATATTTTTTCTTTTACCAAGGTGCATAGCTAGTTTTTCGTAATTTTGTTATACGCATGTAGTGTGGAAATTATGAAATGGATAACTATAACAGTCGGTTTACTCTTGATGCTAACAAATTCGTTGTTGGGTCAAAAATATCATTTCACCTATTACAACTCAAACGACGGCTTGCCTAGCGATTTGGTTAAAGCATCGGCTATTGATAATGAAGGGTTTGTATTTGTAGCCACGGATAATGGATTAGCCACTTTTGATGGCACCAACTTTACACCCTATCCAAACCTAACCACCAGCCGCTACATCAAGCACATTAAACGAACCATCGCTTCCGGCCTTTTAGTAAGTGATGACCAAGGGGTTAGCATTATTTATCCAAATAAAGATCAAACCAAAAGCTCACTTCTGCGAAAGGGCAGCGTTCACAAACAGCCTAACACCTTTTGGTATCCGAAACTTATTTTTGAAGACGACCTTAAAAGGGTTTGGCTAACTGATAATAATGATATTTATGCGTATGAAGATAATAAACTTAAACCTTACAAAACAGGGATCACGAAAATCCCAGAGAACGTACAACGCTCATTTATATTAACTTCTGATGGATATGGTAATCTTTTTGCTTTCTTTGAATCAGGAGGTGTGTATAAGCTAGATGAAAAAAGGAAAGCCTTTATGCCAGTTTTAACCAAACTTACCGATACCAAATTCCATTATGCTGCAAGCTTCAAACAAGGTGAAATATTAGTATGTGGTAATCAAGGACTTAGCAGATTAACTACAAATAAGCAAGGTGTAATTGATGCAAAACTGATATTGGCTAAAATAGAATTTTCGTGGTTGGAGATGCTAAACAGCTCAACTATAATAGGTACTACTTGGTCAGATGGTATTTATGAACTCAAATCAGATAGCGCAGAATACCGCTTTAATAGGATTAGTGAATTTCAATTCAGCAACGCGAACCATATTAACAAGGACTTTGAAAACAATCTTTGGCTTTCTACTGACAACGGCTTGGTATTGATGCAAGCAATGTTTTTCTGCTCGTTAGGGCAAAACAATATTTTAGGTTATATCCAAGATATACGGCTTAAACCGGATGGAGCTGTGGTTGTAAGCAACGGAACCACCGTTTATCAAGTTGAACATAAAAACAACGAGCACTACATACATACAATCTATACATCGCCTAAATCAAGCATACTTAAACTTTTGCCTATACACGACACCTTGTGGTTGGCCGATGGCGAAGGCGTAATTTATGCATTGGTTGATGGCGTTATCAAAAAAACGTTTCCACAAAGCCAGAAAGGAGCCATTTTTATTATGGAATCCGACAATCTTCACCGCCTATGGTACTGTCAGGATGGAGTAAAGGGCATAAGGTACTTGGATAAATCTGGTAAACAATGCGCTCCATCATTCAACAACCAATTAAAATCTAAAATTATCTGTATTAAGTACCATCCTCAGAACCAGCTCCTTTATTTTGGCGGCACTTCTGATGATGCTTATTTATATAGTTATGATAGCAAAACCGACAAACTAACAAATCTAAGCGCCAAGCTTCCTTTCAATCATAATGTACCAATTGCAGTTAACGATATGTGCTTTGATAAGGATGGCCAAATATTGTTAGCCACTACATTCGGGGTATTGAAATTTGATGGTAAACAACTTGAAAGAATTGATCTAGGCTTGGAAACAGAGAGCACGATAAAAAGTATTGCTATTGATATAAATGGCGATTTATGGGCCACTGCTAGTACAGGCCTTATAAAAGTTGCTCAAGGAGACCGCTACTTTTTTTCAGAAAAAGACGGAATACCCTCTAAAACAAGTACATATAGATCTTTAGTTATTGATAGCACCAATCAGCTCTGGCTAGGAACTATTGCTGGGCTTGGACATTCTGGCAACAACCTGCCTGCAGTACTTACCCCAAAACCAGTGCTCTGGAGGATACTAAGAAACGGAAAATCAATTGATTCCACAAACAAGTACCGCTTTAATAATAAAAGTATCCTTAAGATTTTAGTAAATGTCCCCTCCTACCCTGGTAGCGCCATTAGCTTCCAAATCAGACAGTTAAATGGTAAAGACACCACAGAATGGAAAGCCTGCACGAATCAAGTGGAGTACTACCTAACCGATTTTAAAACAGGTAAATACAAATTGCAAATTAGATGCAAAAAAGAAGGCAACTTTTCGTGGAGCCGCCCAACCGATTTTAGCTTTGGGGTAACACGTGTTTGGTTCGAAAAATGGTGGGTTATATCACTGTTTATTAGCATTTTAATTTGTGCAATTTATCTATTGCTCCGGTATCAACGAACAAAGCTTAAAAAAGAACAAGCAAAACTTGAACGCATAATCTATGAACGTACCAAAGAAATTAGCGACCAGAACAAACAGATTAGCAACCAGAATAACTACATCCTTAGCAAAAACCAAGAATTAGAACTAACAAACCACGAATTGGTTCTGGCTAAAGAAAAGGCCGAAAAACTTGGTATGGCTAAGTCGCAATTCCTGTCAACCATGAGTCATGAACTACGTACACCGATGAATGCCGTGATAGGAATGACCTATATTTTGCTCAACGAAAACCCAAAACCCGACCAAGTTGAGAACCTACAAACGCTTAAGTTTTCGGCAGAAAACCTTATGGCCTTAATAAATGATATCCTTGACTTTAGCAAAATTGATGCTGGCAAAATAACCTTTGAAGATGCCGATTTTGACTTGAGAGACAAAATAAACAGTGTAATTCAGGTTGTTAAGGTAAAAGCCGATGAAAAAGGAGTTAAGGTTATAAGTGATATTGACCCAGCATTACCCGAGTATTTAATTGGTGACCCTACACGCTTAAACCAAATTCTCTTTAATTTGGCTGGCAACGCAGTAAAATTTACAGACAAAGGGCAAGTTACGATTAAGGTTGAAGTAAAAAGTAAAAGCCCAACCGACTGCGCTTTGGTATTCAAAATTATTGATACAGGCATAGGAATTGCAAGCGACAAGATTTCGAGCATTTTTGATAGCTTTACGCAAGCTAGCCTGGAAATTACCCGGAAATTTGGCGGTACAGGCCTTGGGCTATCCATTACCAAAAAGCTTGTTGAATTGCAAGGTGGTAGAATATACGTAGATAGTGTGTTAAACCGTGGAGCAACTTTTACTGTTCATCTTAACTACCGCATTAGCGATAAAACAAACGATGCCAACCAAGAGAACCTACCCGAAACCTTCTCATTCTTTAATGGTGAAACGGTACTTGTGGTTGACGACAATCAAATAAACTTGATTGTTGCCAAAAAATTCTTGACCAAATGGAATTTGAACGTTGAAACTGCCGAGAATGGTAAAATTGCTGTTGACTTAGTCCAAACAAAGGATTATAAACTGGTTTTAATGGACTTACAAATGCCAGAACTTGATGGCTACAAAGCTACCAACATAATACGGGATTATGAAAACAAGAACGGTTTAGCACATGTTCCAATCATTGCTTTAACGGCATCGGCTTTAATTGAAGTAAAAAACAACATAAAGGCTACCGGAATGGACGATTTTATTACCAAACCATTTAATCCCAGTGAGTTAAATTATAAAATCAGCAAATACCTAAGGTCTGTTGACAGGGGATAATGTAAGCCTCATCGGAAAAAGACTAACTAAACCGAAAAATTCATAACCGAATCTAGTAAGCCTACTTTTCGATACTTGCCTTGCAAATTCATTGTAAGAATTGCCAAGTAGCGATTTGCCTAGCTAAACATCAAAACAACACCAATATAGACTTGCCGCTAAAAAGTCAATTCAATCGTAGTCCATTATAAGTCAAATTGATAAGAAGAAAGAATACTAAGTTATTCTTCAGGGTCGTTATCCGTAAAACTATCGGGCTCAGGTTTGGGAGGAGCTTTTAAAACCACATAAAAAAAATAGCCTGTCAAACCGGTTACGATTGACCATACTAGTATAATGAGGATGAGTGCTGAGGTATTCATATACAAACTGAGTTAATCATAATAAACAACAAAACAATAACTTAAATAGTGCCTTCGCGCTTACGCTTATGATATGCAATGTAAACCAATAGCGAGATAATGGCAAACACAAGTAAAAGCCCAATCCGAGATAAATCGAGGTAAAAAATGCGATTAGTGATTTCACCTTTGTATAATGGTTGACCAACATCAACGCGTTGCCCTACAGTAACTTGTACTTCGTACTTCTTTGTATTGTACACTTTACCCAACGTTCCTTCTTTACCTTCGGGTGTTACCCTAACAAAGCCTTGGTTTCTATCCGTATAAATCGAATCAACAATCCCTTTGTTTTCAGCGAAAAAAGTATCAGAAAAATACGTTTTATTAGGGCCAATGCCCTTATGTGTAATCTGTCCAATAATGCTTCCTTCATGAACCGGCCAGCCTCTAAAACTAATTTGAGACCAATCATCATTGGCTGGGCGTATAAGCGAGGCAACAAAAACAACAATAAGCACTACTGGAGTTACATACTTCAGTAAAAACTTGAATACAATCGGGAGCTTAATATCTGCACCCCTTGTTATCTCTTTCCATCCTTTATCAACTCCAAAAAACCATGCAAAAGCAATAGCTTCGAGCATTGCAAAAACAAATAATGACACTGTACCAGCCCAATAATCGTACTCATCAAAAACGCCCATGTTGAAAAACAGCACGGTAGGCAAGCCTAACAACAATACGATAATTCCGAATGCTAATGCAGAAGATTTTTGACCCCATTTAAACTCGTCCTTTAAAAAACCCATTATAGGAGTGCCCATAGCCAATGAACTGGTAATTCCGGCAAAAAACAATAGCCCAAAAAAGGCAACCCCAGCCAGTGCTGATAAAATAGCTCCCCATTGCGCAAATAAATAAGGCATGGTTTTAAATGCGAGTCCTAAACCGCCCAAGCCAACTAAATCCGTTACCTTTTCAATACCTAAATAGCCAATGGCAATTGGTATAATGATAGAGCTACCAAGCACTATCTCAACAAATTCATTCATAAACCCTGCTGACATGGCGTTGCAGGCTATATCTTCGTTCTTCTTAAGATAAGATGCATAACACTGTATGGATCCCATGCCTACCGATAGGGTGAAAAAAATCTGGCCGGCAGCAGCAAGCCATACTTTAGGGTTTGTTAGTGAGCTGTATTCAGGTGTCCATAAAAAAGAGAGCCCCAAGGTACCATCAAACTTAGCCCCATCGATGCCCGACTTTAATGTTACGCCCTTATATGCAAGGAAGATACCGAACACTATCAGCAAAGGAACCCCAATTTTGGCAGCTTTTTCAACTCCACCGCTTAGTCCTTTGCTTAATATCCACGTATTAAGAGCTATACACAATACAAAAAACACTACAGCCTCGTAAGGAATGCCGGAGGTAGAATGAGTGATGTCAACATAACCCTCGAAAAAATTGGCAACTTGATATTGCGACATACCATCGAAAGTGCCTACTATTGAATGATACATATACGACATTGTCCAGCTTTCCATATAGCAATAATAGGCCGCAATGGCGATATTGCAGAACAAACCAAAAACCCCAACATACTTCCAGATTGCTTTTTTGCTTAGACTATGCATGATAAAGGGCGTGGAATGATGACCGAATTGCCCACCATAACGTCCTGATGACCATTCAATTAACAATAGAGGAAGACCTAAAATGACCAAACTGACCAAATAAGGTATAATAAATGCCCCCCCACCATTTTGGACTGCCTGTACCGGAAAACGAAGGAAGTTTCCAAAACCAACGGCATTGCCGGCCATTGCCAACACAAGGCCTACCCTTGAGCCCCATGCTTCGGTAGCAACAGCATTTACAATTTTATTTTGTTTCATAGAACCAGATTTTGGTTAAAAACAGCTAGTGATTTGAGACACCTAAATTATAAAAAAAATGTGCTCCACTAATCTTTACCTAAAATGTTATGCCCTATCCTACATTCCAAGCACCGCTTTTGATTGCAATATTTCGTTTTTAACTCATTAAAGGCCTGACTATTAAATGCATCTTTTAACTCTAAACCCAAATCTTTCCAAGCACGTGTTATTGCATTATTCTCTGCAGCAATGTGTTCTAGCAATCTAATGGCTTTTTCTTTAAGTTCATGATTGTCGAATACGTTGCCCTGCAAAAACAAATAAGGAACTATAGCATTAATTATCAACAAATTATAAAAATCATCACTTGGCTTTTTAACGTGTTCTTTCGCAAGTACGCCAAAATGGTAGTGCGTATCCCAGTAAGGTGAAGCTACGCACCGTAAGGCCTCAACAATGGTTTCTGCTGTATCGCAGGCGAGAACCTTTGCCAATAAATGGGAAGTGCTATGTAGCAAACTTGCAAATTGGGCAATACGGATAGTTGGAAACGAAGCGGGCATTAAACGCATAAACTTCCATAAGTGCGATGGAATAGGCACAAGGTTATACTTTTTGCGCAAAAAAGAATATTCCCTCTTTAGCTCATATTCATACTCATCGCGTGGATCATTCGCCAATAAACCAGATTGGCCAAACAGCAGCGCTTCTAGTTGGTTCAACTGATTGCGATGCTTCAATAGTATTTTCAGTGGCAAAGAGCGGGCAAGCATTTCAAAGGCTTGGCTATTAATTTTTAGCCCAAAACACCGTGCTAATAATATATAGAATGATTCTTCTTGATTATTGATTGTAAAAGAAACAAGCTTTTCAATTTCAGAAGCTTTGCGGTGAATACGCTCGTAAATACACTTCTCGGCCATACTTAGCCTCGCTATACTTGAACTCATTGCAAACGAAGCGGCACAGGGTATCCATGTTTTGGCATACATAAAAGCTTCATACTTAAAATAAAGTTGCGGGTCGTAGCAATCTTTTATTTTCAGGGTCGGAAAATGGCCTAAAGCAGTATCCAACACATCACAATCATGTACCACGTGGAGGATTATTGTTTTATAATCCTCAACATCTGCATGATTATGCTTGTACCAATCCGACTCGCGAACATGTATCTCAACATTGCCAGCCCATAGCTCATCACCTATTTTAAGACGCGCATTGGCAAAATCTGGTCCAGCATCTGAATTTGGTTCTCCCGGGCTAATAATTTGGATAGCTTGTCCTTCGATGGTTAATAAGGGCGGTTTAAGCAACCTATTGTACCACAAATAGCTTATAAATGCTTCGTTCATAATCTATTGATTTAACAAACCGAATAACGTCAAAACTATTTAACTAACATATTCTTGAAGAAGCGAAACGACATCATTTCCTTTCTGATTTCGCCTGAAGCCAATGCATTGGCAAGCATTTTGCGAAATGCCATGTTTGAACTAACCTTTTTTACGCTGTAATTGAACAGGCTGGGGTGTTTTTTCATAAATCCAATTAGCCAATGCCTGAAGCCAAAGTCGTTGAGAATAGATTTATGGATTTGCTGATCGTAAGCTTGGTTGAAAGTAGCTGAGAAATTACCAGCATCAAAACATTTCAAGATATGAGCTGCAGCGAGTTGTCCACTATAAAGGGCATTGCCAATTCCTTCGCCGCCAAGAGGATCTACCAACGAAGCGGCATCACCAGCAATAAGATAGCGATCACCTGATAGCACTACCTTGCTTTTGCCCAAAGGAAGCAAACCCCCGCGTATGCTTCCAACTAAGGTTGCATCCTGAAAACGGCATGCCAGCGATGAATTTTCTTGAATAAGCTCAAATAAGGCATTTTTTAGGTTTGCCTTTTGTTTACCGAGATACTTTAATGGTAGATATAGTCCAACGTTTACCGTGTCGTCGTTAAGCGGAAAGAGCCACAAATAACCTGGATAAACTTCTTTTAAAAAACAGAATTCCAAAACTTTGTCGTCTGAAATCATGTTTACACCCCTAAAATAGGCCCTAATAGCTAAGGCATCGGCTGTACGGTTGAATTGCGTTCCACTTAGCCCACTTGAGGCTAAAGCCTGAGCCCCATCCGCAAAAACAAGCATCTTCGCCTGATAATCAAACCCTTCGCCTAGTACCCGAATACCCGAATTAGTTGATTTAACCTCGGTAACTTGTGAAGTGGGAAAAAACCTTATTTCAGATGCCTTGGTTGCTTGATTTACCATCCATTCATCAAAATCATCACGGTTTACCGTGTAGCCCAAGGTTTTGCGTTCCTCGCCTTGAAAATTGGATTTATAAACAAAATTTGAACCCTCGGGAGTACATACCGAAATACCACAAAGCGCCGTTTTATTGCTATATGACTGTAAATTAGAGCCAACATTGGGCAGTAAGTCATTGAGTACCCGTACTGAACGTAACCATAACCCACCACCACATACTTTTTCACGTGGGAATTGATCTTTGTCAAGCAATAAAACATTGAGGCCCGAACCAGCCAAACCCAAAGCACAAGCAACTCCGGCGGGGCCAGCCCCAACAATTATCACATCAGCTAGGTCATCGGGCATGGTTGATAGTTTAGAAAAGCCAAAATTATTTAAAAAACAATCATATTTCCAAATCTGAAAGCAAAATTAGCTGATTATGGTTCTTTACATTTCAGCCACTATAGTCTTAAAATATTAAAATACAGGCAATTCAAAAGAAAATTCAGCCCACTCACCAGGTTGTGAATTAGCATATATCTTACCTTTATGCTTTTGGATTATCCACCAGCTTAGGTAAAGCCCCAAACCGCTTCCTTTTCTATCTTCAAGGCCTTTTTGGCGAAGTCGGCTGAAGCGCTTGAATAATTTAAGCGATTGTTCTTTGGTAAACCCAACACCTTTATTGCGAACCTTAAAAACGAAACTGGCTTGGGTATATTCACAGGTGATATGGACAAGCGAGTTCTTTTCGCCATATTTTACCGCGTTGTCGAGCAGGTTCACAACAACCAATCTAAGTAATTCTGAATCAGCATCTAAAATAAACTTTTCTCCACTGCTTTCAACATTAAGGCTAACTTGATGTTCTTTAATGCGGGCTTGGATTGTTTCAATGGAAAAATTTAACACATCATCTTCAAAATCAACATTGAGCAGTGGGGCATATTTCAATTCACCCGATTCTAAGCTCGATAGCCCTAAATAATTGGAAATCATATTAACCAAATAACCTGATATACGAAGCATTTTGTTTACCGTATCCTCAGCTAAAGGATCTACAGGGCCCAAATATCCTTCAACATAGGTATGGCCAAGCATCATCATGGTTGAAAGAGGACTTTTTAACTCATGCGAAACAAATCCCATTAAAGTAGAATAATCAAGATTAGCTTGTTGTAACCTATTGATTAGCCAGGCTTTCTCAATTCCAGCCGACATAACTTGAAGCAAAGCGAACAACAATGCACCATGCCGCATACAAAAAGCGGATGTTTGGCGTGAACTGAAAAACACAAATCCAATATGCCTTCCATCTACACGCAAAGGCAAGGTTAGATTGCTTCTGACACCTTCTAGGACTAATAGTTGCGTTGAAACAGAATCAGGGTTAGATGAAAAATATTCTTCTAGATTATTGATTATGCGCCCCATACCCGTTTCGAGCATGGGTTGTAAGGTTGAGTTAGCCAATCCGGATGAAAAACCACCCTCGAGTAGCAGTGGACTGTAAACCGACTTTGAATATTGAGCTACAATACGTTGTTGGTCATCATCAATAAAGGCCAGTCCAATACGGTCGTGTGGTATAATATTGATTGTCAATTCCCAAATGGTATCCATTAACTCAGGAAGACTACGCTGCCGAATGATTGCGTCTTCCATGGATCGGATAAGGGCTAAATCCTTCTCGTTTAGCTCCCCGAAAGCTTCGGGCAAAAGCATTAGTACGTTTTGATCGCTCATATCGCTAACCAGTTGTACATAAACGGTTCAAGCTTATATTTTGAATAATTACCCAAATTTGAATGAATTAAATACGTTGGATCACTAGAAAGATAGGCTGAAAGATCAACTTCAACAGGCTTGTCTGTCAAGTTATGAACTAACAATAGTTTCTCATTATTGTATTTCCTAATAAAGGCTAAAACACCATTTGTTTGGCCGCCTGAAGTAGATTTAACTTCCATAAATTCAAGTCCCCCGCGCCCAAATGCCAACCAATCTTTACGAACAGATAACATTTTCTTAAGTCCAAAAAATACCTTTGCTTCAAAAGTGGATGGATCGGCAAGTCTTTTATTGGTCAGGTCCCAATCAACTGGGCCACGAACAAAGTAGCGAGTATCGCTATAACCAGTTTCAGATGAAACTTTATCAAAATACGATTCATCATTCTGTTTACCAAACTCATCGCCATAGTACAACACAGGTGTACCAGGAAGACTCAGCATAATAGAGAAAGCCAGCAACACTCTGCGTTCATCAAACTTCATCAAATTCGAAAGACGCGCTGCTATTCCTTCGCCCTCCCTAAAATTCCATCGGTCATCGTGGCGGTATAAAGTATTCATAACCACACGTTCTTCGGGAGTAACCATTTCAAGCGTGAGCTCATCGTGGCAACGCAGGAACGTAAACCACTGGCAAGCGGATGGTATTTCGGGAGTGATGGCATGGCTTAGAACATCTTTTATGGGCTGTGCATCGCCTTTGCCCATGGCAATAAAAAGCTGGGGCATGAGTGGGAAATGATATCCAGCATGGCATTCGTTGGCATCACCAAAGTATTTTACAACCTCGTTGGGCGGTTGGCAGGCTTCGGCAAGTAGCAGTGTGCCAGGCTTTACAGCATCAAGCATAGCTCGCCAAAACCGAATTATGGTATGGGCTTCAGGAAGATTTTCACAATCAGTTCCCTCTGTTTTCCATATATATGGAATGGCATCGGCCCTAAACCCATCAACGCCTTGCGAAAGCCAAAACAGCAAAATACGGCCCATAGCAAGTAAAACCTCGGGGTTGCGATAATTCAAATCGGGCTGGAACTCAAAAAAACGATGGAAATAGTATTCATCACCACAAGGCTCCCAATTGCTTGGGCACATTCCCTTGAATAACAAGCGGGTTTCTGTATATTTATTGGTATCTTTATTCCAAATGAAGTAATTATAGTATGGATTGCCAGGGCCTTTTTTGGCTTCTAAAAACCATGGATTCGTATTGCTGGTATGATTCATGGCAATATCAAAAATCACCTTGATGCCATGTGCATGCGCCTTGTTCAAAAACTTACGAAACAGTTCTCTTTCCTCTTCAATATCTGCCGATTGGGGTAAACCGAACAACTCACGCCTGATACGGTCATAATTCCGGATATCGAAGCCAGCATCGCGCATGGGCGAATCAAGAATAGGCAATAACCAAAGGCAGGTGACACCCAAGTTCTCTAAATAGGGCAACTTTTCGATTAAGCCTTGAAAATCACTGTTAAACAAATCGACATACAACGAATAAACAACGGCATCTTTATACCATTCTGTATCCGTATTGACGATAGGAAATTGTGTTCTGATGGTTTCTATCTCGCTCAAGAATTGATCAATCTTTTCAATCCCTTCATTAGGATATAATTCAAGAAAAAGCTTCTTGAGGGTGTTAAGGTCAGTCATAGGCAGTGTTCTATTTAATCCACAAAAATACTGTTTCTGTACAAAAAGCAATCACAAACTACGTTAAACAGTCCGCAACTTTTATATAAATTGCATATAATAAATATTTTAACTTCAAAAAGCATATGTTACTTGTAGCCGTGCCCACTTATGCCAACGCTTTTGAGGATCAAATTCAGGGCTTATCATAAAGCCACTCATATCAAAAGCAAACTGCTTGTAAGCAAGCCCCACTCCTATTGATGAAGCTGAAATAAAACGCTTTAAACGATCATCGCCAATAACATAAGGACTTGTTTTGTTAAACATTCCGCCTTGTAAGGAAGCATCGTAAGCCACACCTGTAATAGTAGAGGAGATAACAAAGGAATACTTAAGCTTTTTAAGGATTTGATTCCAAGAATCTTGCGATGTAGAACTTGGATAGGGATCATAAAAATAATCAGTTAAGTTGGCCCATTGGTACCGAAAACCAAGCGAAGCATTGGTGTGCAAACTGCCTGCTTTTATACCAGAAAGTAGGCTTATAGCCGACTTTTCGCTTGAGAACAAGGCTTTCTCAACCTCAACATTATAATTAATAAGTAAGTCGTTGGCTATTTGATTTGCCCAACCAATTGGGCGTTTTTCGGCTCCATGCAAAAAGCTTTGAATATCGCCACCCAACGCGTATTTTCCAATTACACCAAGATAGAAACAGCTCGATATGCGTAACTTGTGATCAGGAATAGTACTTAACTTTGAGTGCCCCAGCATTAAATAAGAACCAAATGGACGATCATCGTATTGGATACCCTCCCATGTTGGATATTTGGGCGTAAACATGGTTTGTAGGATAGAAAGCCCATAAAAATTAAGGGATTTGCCTTTATAAGGAATTAACACCTTAGCCACCGGCGAGGCTTGCCAAATTGGGCTTACAATATTAATGTTCACACCATTAGAATACCATATATCGGTTCCAAAAAAAATATCGTTTTCTAAAAAAACCTCTAGTACCTGCTTTTGACTTACAAATGCCATATTGGCCGCCACTTTTGGTATGGGTGTGGAAGTTCGGTTTACTTCCGGTTTTAATAATGTGAAAAACTTGCTAAACAATCGTTGCATCCAACCGATGCTATCTGCTTGCCTTGCAAACTCTTTGGTTGAATCACCTAGCTGGATTGAGCTTGTATCTAAATCTACTTGTCTATGAATTTTTGGTTTCTTTAATCTTGAAAGTGTTTTAGGCTCAGGCACACGCGTTAAGGTATCGTCCCAATTAAAGTAGCTATTAACTTGGTTCTGAAAACCCTTACAACTCAAAACCAGTGGATAACTACCAGGTTTAAAGGCTATAACACCAGCAATATCAGGCAGTTTGCGTGTGTCAATACTTACCTTTACTCCTGGCTTAACTTCAAAAAGTAGCAGAGGCTCATCCGTTGAAACTGCTCGTAATTTTTGGGTTGTGCAAAGGCTGCGAAGTTGGCTATTTTTATGTGTAAGGCTATCTAAAACAACAAAATAGTGTTCCGAAACTAATGCTTTTAGCGAATCAACTGCCAATGAATCAGGATAATAAAACACCATAGCCTCGCTTTGAACGAGCAAGGGCTTTGTTGACCTTTTAACTTTTTCTTCTTGTTGGCAAGATGAAAGCAAAAAAGCACTAAAAAACACAAGCAAGAGGCTATTTTTCAATGGCCGAGGCATTACTAAATCTCGTTTAACGGATAGGTTGGTAAAAGGTTGCCAAAAATAGCTAAATAAAACCATCGTCGCAAAACGCATAATGCAACCGACTTGAAACCCTAAAATGTTAAACTTTTGTTAAACATTGCATTATAATCCCTAAAAAACACAACAAAAGAGGTTCAAACAAACACAATTCAAACCTAAAACTGTACAACTAGGCGCAAAAGAGCCTACAATTGCCATAAAACCGAACACAAATAGCACATATCCGAACATTTTGGGGGGTTAAAAAGTGTTAACAATTTCACAAATAGCTTATTATAAATACAATAGCTTTTTTGGCATAATGTTTTAGTAAGTGGTTATGTCCTGATTTTCACAGCTAAACAGATTGTCATGTTTGTTAAATTGAAACCAAATGAAGTTGTACTTAAGGCTGGCGATTCAAGCCATTTGACCGATGTTGTAACTACACCTGGCAAACTAATACTAACGAATCAACGGATTTATTTCAAAAAGAATGCTTCAGCCGAAGATTGCTTTGATATTGAAGTACTTCCCAATGAGATACAAGACGTAATGTATTTTAAAACAGGTTGGTTTTCAAACAATGGATTATCAATTGTAACCAAATGTGGCAAAGAGCTAAAATTCTTGTTAAAGACCCGTGAGAATTGGGGCGAAATGATAGCGAAAATGTGTTAGAGCATTTAATATAGATTAGAGTAGATTTATCATCTGGATTATTTGAAATTACAATGGTAATTGGAGAAAGGGCACTGCGGGAGCAATGCCCTTTTTTTGTGCTTTATTTGCTATCAAAAACCCTAACCCATTTGAAGGTAATAAGTTATTGCAAAACCTAATCAGAACAGCTTACCGTCTTCATTATATTTCGCACCCATGCGAAGCTGATTCTTCTTTTTACGTACTTTTGTAAGCAACTGCCTTTTTTGTGATTATAAACCAATAACTCTTTAACACAAACATTATGAGCGAAATAAGGATTTTAGGGATTCGTATCAGCAACCGTAGCCAGGTTAACCAAAGCGTACAGAACATCCTTACAAAATATGGTTGTACCATTAAGACACGATTAGGCCTACATGAAGTTGTAGAAGATAATTGCAGCCCCGAAGGCATTATTTTACTGGAATTACTAGGCCTTGAAACAGAAATGGATCTTCTTGAAAAAGAATTGAGGAACTTGCCGGGAGTTGAAGTTCAAAAAATGATTTTCCAATAACCTTTACAATAAATCAAGTGGACACAGAAAGGTATTTCATTCACCTTTCGTATGATGGCACTGCTTATTACGGGTGGCAAGTACAAAACAACGCCATTACCGTACAGCAAAAAATTGAAGAAGCAATAAGCCTGCTTACGAGTACTCAAATATCCATAACAGGTTGTGGAAGAACCGATACGGGTGTTCATGCCCGAAATTTTTATGCGCATTTCAACTATCGGCCCCAAGACGATGTGCAACTTGCACAACTTTCACACCGCCTGAACAGATTTCTGCCCAACGATATTTCCATTTACAACATAAAACGCGTTAATAAGGAAGCCCATGCGCGTTTTAGCGCACAATGGCGGAGTTATACGTATTATATTCAGTTGGCCAAAAACCCCTTTAACCGTGGTTATGCCTGGCAGCAACCCAAACAGCCCGATATTGACTTAATGGAACAAGCCTGCAAAATCTTGCTGCAGACTACTGATTTCACGAGCTTTTCGAAACTTCACACCCAAACGGCCACCAATAATTGTAACGTGGTTGAAGCGTATTGGCAACAAGAAGGCGATTTGCTTACCTTTAACATTAAGGCAGATAGATTTTTACGAAACATGGTACGTGCCATCGTGGGTACGCTCTGGAAAGTTGGCCAAAAACAACTAAGTCTAGAACACTTCCAAACCTTAATCAATAAAAAAGACCGCTGCGAGGCAGGTATGTCGGTGCCAGCACAGGGTCTTTTTTTAGAGAATGTGGAGTATCCTCCCGATGTCTTTATTTTTTAACTTCCTCTGGTTCAACAAGCATACCTTGAACTGGCTCTAAGGTTCCATCAACCTTGGCGGGAGTTACACCCAAAATTTTCGCAAATAAGGGATAAAGGTTTACGTTTTCAAACGCAGTTTGTTTGTATCCTTTTTTGAAGGCTGGCCCAACGGCATAAAAGATGCCATGCATATCTTTATTCTGATTATCATAGCCATGGGCACCTTTTGAATAGAGTTGATTTTGATCGTTAGTAACCAAAATGTTCCATGCGCTATCAGCAACCACAACCAAATCGACCAGGTTGGGGTTTTTGCCATAATGCAGCCTTGCAGGTACTTCTTCCTTTTTCCAAACCTTAAGGTGTTCTACTTTTTGTAAGCGATTGTATAATGAATCTTTATAGGCATCAATGGCACTCAGGTTCATTATAACACTTTCTGCATTGCAACGTCCTAACCAGTAGCGTGGAACCAATTCATCAAGGTATAAGGTGCGCTCTGGCGCAATTTCGCCCATTCCATGATCAGAAACAACCATAAAATTAACTTGCTCTCCAATAGGCAATTCCTTTAATTTAGCACGAAAAACCCCTATCAAAGAATCGAGATAAACAACCGTTTTTTTGGTTTGCTCTCCCCTTGGGCCATTTGCATGCCCTATGGCATCAGGTTCGTGCATATACCACATGATAAGATGTGGCCTTTTGCTATCAGGCAATTGCAACCAGCTAATTACTGAATCTATTCGAGCCGTAAATGGCATGTTATGATCATATTTTTTCCAAATGGAGGGCGAAACACCGCCCGTAGGGGCTTCGGAGCCAACCCAAAAATAATTAGCTGTCCGTAAATTTTGTTTTTCGGCAGTTGCCCAAATTGGCTCGCCACCAAAAAAGTTTGCATCACCAACACTGGCAGGGTCGCCGGCCACAAATTGCTTATTGAGGCTGGTATTGAAAAAATTATTCAATATAATACCATGATTATCAGGATAAAGTCCCGTGGCCATGCTGTAATGGTTTGGAAATGTTTTGGTAGGGAAGGATGGGATAAGGGCATCTGCCGAAACACCTTCTTGCGCCATTTGGCCTAAATTGGGCAACGAAAATGATGAAGCATAATCCCAACGAAAGCCATCCAATGAAAGAACAACCAAATAAGGCTGATTTTGTGAAGCTTTATCCTTGTTTTGAGCACAAAAGAAAATGGCAATGCCAGCAATGGCAACAACGAAGAAAGCAAGTACAATGCGCTTGGTATTTTTTGTCATGAGGAAATGTTTTGGGCAAAATTAAGTTTTTCTCCCGAAAGAGTAAAACATCGCTAAGCTATCAACACACTTCGAACATTAATAAGCTATAAACTTTTGGTATTTGTGAAACCTAAGATACGAACGAATAATCTGCCGGATATCGCGGGTATCTTGATGCGGCCTTATGCATTCCTGTAAATCATTTATGGTGCCATAGCCTGTATCCATATCAATATAACCATAACCCACATAGCATCCACCATGTACCTGAACAACAGAACGTTCGTTAAACCGCCTACCTTTATCGATGATGAAGAAATTATCGTTATCGAACCGGATGGGAGCCAAAGCCGCCTCTACCCTGGCATTATAGGTTTCGGGTGGCTCCAAGCCCAAGCAAGCACCCAAGCAACTGCCAATAGTATGCTGAAAACAAGCGCCTTCGGTTTTATACAATCCACATAGTTTTTGGCAGAGACTATGTTGTTCACACAGGTCGAATAGGTATCGTTTGGCAGCGGCCATTGAATTGAACGAGGTAATGGCTTGTTTGGCATTATCCAACTTTTCGATACGAAGGTGGTGATAGCCCGTAGGAGCTACATGCAAA
Source organism: uncultured Bacteroidales bacterium (assembly GCA_964552325.1). Lineage (GTDB taxonomy): Bacteria > Bacteroidota > Bacteroidia > Bacteroidales > TTA-H9 > CAZKCK01. Next base: position 13,425 of record CAZKHA010000003.1, on the reverse strand, counting down.
TACAAACCGAGATTAAAGCCAATGCGTCGCTGAGCCCGGTTATAAACAGGCATATGGTTTTTAATTTCTTCCGATTCAAGCAATTGAGCTACAAGATCGCTACCTGTAAGCTCATACGAAACATCCTGAACGGCATATTTCATCTCAAGGGCCTTCTGCGTAGTTTCATTTATCAAATGTTGTTTTATCCTATCGCGGATGCAAAGGCTTTTGCCAATGTAAATAACCGCACCTTCTTTATTATGAAAGTAATAAACCCCTGGTTCTTCGGGCAGTTTATGCACAATGTCAGGGTTAAGAGACGAATTGGTTCCCTTAAGGTTTACCTGCATTGGACGGCTATCGATAGCTAAAAGATGCTGGAACAGTTTTACGGTGGCAAGTGCATCGCCTGCAGCACGGTGGCGGTTTTTAATGTTGATATCGAGCGATTGGCACAAATTGCCCAAGCTATAGGACGCTAGTCCTGGCACAAGTTTTCGGCTCAGCCGCACCGTACAAAGTTTTTCGCGTTGGTATTCATAACCCAGGCTTTTGAACTCATTTCGCACAAAACCATAATCGAACCCCACGTTGTGGGCCACAAATACGGTGTTTTCGGTTATTTCAACAATCTTACGGGCCACTTCGCAAAACCGGGGTGCATCTTCAACCATCTTATCGGTTATACCCGTTAGCTGTGTTATGCGGTAGGGTATCTTCTTCTCAGGGTTGATAAGCGTAACAAACTCATCAACAATACGTTCGCCATCAAACACAAAAATGGCTATCTCGGTAATTTTCTCACCAGGCGCACTGGTGCCTGTGGTCTCAATATCAACTATAGAATACACTACGCGCTGATTTTTAGCTTAGTCTAAATTGAGCTTGGTTTGAATGGCTTTTATATCGCGGCGTAGTTCACGGATAGAACCAGCTAGGTCATCGGCCATTTTATCGGGTTCGGGAAGCTCATCCGAAATGTAATGAATAAACCGCCAAACCTCTCTAACATCTTTTATATCAATTTCGTAGGGTTCATAGCGTGGATTAAGGGAATAGAGTTTGAGTCGGTAATCGGTATTTATCCTGTTTTCAACGACTTTAAAAACGATGCCATCGTCAAGCGTAAGGATGATATAGGCTTGGCGGCTGCGAATCATATTCCAGTTTTGCACGTATTCGCCTGTAACAAAGGCCCCATCGGGTATTGGCAACATTGAATCGCCACTGATTTGGAACGAGCGGTATTTCTTTTCGCGCGACAGAAAGGGAAGGCTAAAGGTGGGAAGTATGCTAACATACTCAGGATCGGCATATCCGGTGCGATATCCCGCCTTGGCTTTTTCGCTGACCAACTCCACATTTTCGTTGTTCTGCGAATTGACCGTGGTTGCCAATACCCTCAGGCTGCTGCCTTTTATAAAAATATCGTACCCACGTTCCAATTGCGACATTTGACTTTCGGGCAGCAACGAAAGATCTACTCTTATTAATGTATCAACTGCTATCTTGAAGTATTCTGAGAAGGCTACCAAAGCCATCATGCCAGGCTCCGCAACCCCGTTTTCGTATCCACTTACGGTTGATCGTTTCATGTCGATGGCTTGAGCCACATCGTCTTGTGTTCGGTTCCTGCGCTTGCGCAACAACTTGATGTTTTGGGCAAAAAACATATACTACTGACAATTAAAGTTATACAATTCTCGCAAAATTTTTCACTGCAAATATACACAAGTTTTGGCAAAAACGACTATATTGTAATCAAATTTTTGATTAAATTTTAGTCATACCGGCTCTTAAAACACAAAACTTATGTTCAAAAACCCGTATCAACAATCAGGGCGCACCATTGTACACTTTGATTTGGACACCTTCTTTGTTTCGGCTGAGCGGCTAATAAACAGCAGCTTAAAGAATAAGCCCGTGGTAATTGGAGGTATGGGCGACCGCGGGGTGGTATCGAGTTGCAGTTACGAGGCGAGGAATTTTGGCGTACACTCGGCCATGCCCATAAAAACAGCCAAATTGCTTTGCCCAGAGGCGGTATATATACGTGGCGATATGGAGCTTTACAGTCGGTTGTCGAAAACCGTAACCGATATAGTGGCCGAAAAAGCACCGGTTTACGAAAAAGCGTCCATTGATGAGCATTACCTTGACATAACAGGCATGGATCGTTTTTTTGGGTGCTACAAATGGACCCATGAGCTAAGGGAGACCATTATAAAAAACACGGGCTTGCCCATTTCATTTGGACTTTCCATTAATAAAACCGTGGCCAAGATAGCCACGGGCGAAGCCAAGCCCAATGGCGAGAAAGAAGTTCCTCAGCCAAATGTAAAGCCCTTTTTATCACCGCTTTCTATTCGCAAGATACCCATGATAGGCGAAAAAACCTTCCAGACACTGCGCTCGATGGGCATCACAACTATTGAATTGCTAAGCGACATCCCACCCGAAATGATGGAACGCCTGATGGGCAAAAACGGCCTAATGCTCTGGAAAAAGGCCAATGGCATTGATCTTACGCCGGTTGTCCCCTACTCCGAACAAAAATCGATGAGCCATGAAACCACTTTTGAACAAGATACCACCAACGTAAGCCGTATGAAGGACATCATTTCGCACATGGCCGAAAAACTTGCCTTTCAGCTACGCAAGGAAGAAAAGCTAACATCTTGTATTACCGTAAAAATACGCTATTCAAACTTCGATACCCACACCCTACAAAAACAACTGCCCTACACTTCGCTCGACCATCAACTTATTGCCACTTCGCTCGAACTATTTGACAGGCTCTACCAACGCCGAATGCTCATAAGGCTTATTGGATTAAGGTTCAGCCATTTGGTTAATGGCGTACAACAACTTGATTTGTTTGAAGACACCCCAGAACTTATAAATCTTTGCCAAGCCATGGATAAAATCCGCTTACGATATGGCCCAAAAGCAATAAGACGAGCCAATTGCTTTTACTCGGGCAACGAATAACACCCTGAAACGAAACAAACTTTGAGACTACTCCGAAAAGTCGAAATTCTAATGATTAGTTTAGCGTTCTAATACTAAACTAATATCAACAAGTTTAAAATCAATTATTTGTACTTGGTGCTTCTTGGTGGTTTGGTGTTTTGGTGGCGAAAAAAGTACTTTTCGGAGGAGATTCAACTTTACATACCCCTACTAAAAAATATTAAGTATAAAATTGCTGAAAATCAATATCTTAAATATAAAGTAATAAAAACACGAGAAAAAAGTTCTGCCAATTATTACAAAATGTCAGCTAAATGCTTATTTTTGAGAAGATTTTTTAAGGTCTTATGATCAAACTACTTAAACCGGTTTTAGTACTATTCTTTGCTTCGATTATTACATTGGCAGTAGGTAATAAGGAAGATACGATGCTTTCAAGCCTAGGCAAAGCCTCTGAAAGCGAGAAGTATGAGATTTACAAAAACCTGAGCCAGCTTTTTTATTTGCACGACAAAAACACCGCACTCAAATATAGCATCAAGATGCTTGAGGCTGCCAACGCCCTGAAAGATCCCGAATTAATAGCCTATTCCCATTACAATATAGGCCTCATCAATTATGAGCTCAACAATATGGAAGTATCGCTAGGCATGTTACAAAATGCTTATGAATACTACCTAAACACCGGAAACGACACCACTTTGGGCAATATATACTATACCATGTCAAGGTTATACCTTATTGGCCAGATGTATCAAAAATCGGCCGAAACGGGTACCAAAGCTTTGCACTATTACAACAAAAAAAACCACATTCCCGGCATTGCTGCAGCATATTTTACCTTTGGCAATCTGTTTGAACGACTACGCGATTACCCAAAAGCCATACAACTTTATAGAATTGCCGCAGCTTTTATTAAAGACTATCCCAACAGAAAAGAGTATATCAATCTAAAGCTTTCATTATCTTCATGCTATATTGACTCTGACTCCATTTCCAAAGGCAAAAAAATCCTCGACGATTTCTTAGACCAACAAACCAAAGCTGGGAATAAAGCAGAAATGATGAAGTGCTACAGCCTGATGGGAAACTACTACTTGCGCATTAATAAAAACGATTCGGCAATATACTATTACTATGAGGCGGTGGCCCTTTCGAACATGATAAACGATGCCAATTTTAAAGGCACTACCTATACCAAAATTGGCCATGTGTACAGCTTGAGCAAAAACTGGGAAAAAACCCTTGAATACAATAAATTAGCCCTTGAAGAACGCGAAAAGGCCGGAATCAAATCGCTCTTGTCAAGTTCGTACCTAAACTTAGGCGGTAACTATACCGAACTTAAGCAATACAAAAATGCTGAAGAATGCATTAAAAAAGGACTGCAATATGCCCTAGAATCAAATAGTAGGAGTTTCATAATGTTGAGTTATCAAAAGTTTGCCCAATTATACTCAAAAATGGGGGACTTCTCGCTAGCCTACAACTATCTTCAGGAACATATTGCAATGAACGACAGCGTGTTACGTGAGAATGAAAAAAAAATATCGTTGACCCTATTCAACGACTATGAACGCGAAACACAGCGCCTAGCCAGCGAAAACAAAAACAGTAAAAAAATGGGGCTTTTACACAACATTGCTTATGCGCTAATTATTGCGTGTTTGCTTACCTTTTTTATTCTGTTATATTTTAGGCGTAAAAGAACGAAGCAGAAGCAAGTAGCTTTGGCCCGTGACAACATCTCAACCAAAGAACTAAGCGTACAACTGCAAGAAACACACAATAAACTAAAAATAAGCGAAGAAAAATATCGGGTACTAACAGAAGCTGCAGCTGCAGGCATTGGCATTGTTGATGAAAACGAAAACTTTATTTTTACCAATGCCGCTTTATGCACCATGTTGGGATATTCTGAAACAGAACTTTTAACCAAAAACTTGGCCGACCTCTCACCGTTAAAAGAATTTGACAGGTTTAAAGATCAAACAACTAGCCGTCGTACAGGGATTACCAGCAACTACGAGACTCAATTAGTTCAAAAAACAGGCAGCATTATCGATGTACATGTTTGGGCTTCGCCATTATACGATAATTCTGGGCAATTTTATGGCACCTTGGGAATTGTTATAGACCTAAGCCCAAGTAAAAAAGTACTTGGCGAACTTACGCAAGCCAAACTAAAAGCCGAAGAGTCAGATAAGCTAAAAGCAAGCTTCTTGGCCAATATGTCGCACGAAGTACGTACCCCAATCAACGCCATTATTGGAGGCATTTACTTGCTTCAAAACGATGATATGAAGCATGAAGAACAACTTGAACTTCAAAATCATATCGTTCGCAATGCATCTAACTTGCTTGATCTTTGGGAAAATATCATCACCATTACAAGACTAAACTCTGGCCAAGTTGACAACCATAAAACTTGGTTTAAAGTCGTGCCCTATTTATCAAAGCTTACAAATTCATGGAAATCGAAAATTGCCCCTGAAAAGGCTTCTAAGCTTACGGTTGAACTATGCAATGAAAACAATTTAAATGATTCTTTATCAATTTATTGCGATGAATCAAACCTAACCAAGGTCTTCGATTCGCTTCTTTCGAATGCAGTAAAATTTACCGACGAAGGCCAAATTCGGATTTGCTTCCGCCTCGACAACAATGTTATTACCTTTAAAGTTACGGATACGGGAATTGGGCTAACCACTGAACAGAAAAGCATTATTTTTGAACGCTTTAGGCAAGCCCGCGAGGGAATGGCGCGCAAATATGGTGGTGCCGGTTTAGGGCTTTCCATTGCTAAGGGAATGGTTGAAATTATGGGAGGTTCAATTTCAGTGGAATCAGAAATTGGACAAGGCGCCTCCTTTGCATTTACCATCCCCGACTTAATAAGCATAGCTTCTGATACGAATCTAAAAATTGCACCTACAATTACTTACCCCAATTGGTTCGATAAAACCATCCTGATTGTAGAAGATGTTGAAACCAATTATCAATTCCTCGATGCACTTTTAAAGAAGTCAAACGTTCAAACACATTGGGCACAAAACGGATTGGAAGCAGTAGAACTTTGCCGCAAAAAAACATATTTCGATTTAATTCTCATGGACATGCAAATGCCTATTATGAATGGGATTGTGGCTACTCAAGAAATAAGATCCTTCAACAAGACTATTGTTATTATTGCCCAAACGGCGTATGCAATGGTTCACGATAGGCAAAAGGCACTCGAAGCTGGATGCAATGATTATATTATGAAACCTATTCGGATTAAAAACCTTAATGATGTATTAAAAACCTATCTTGGCCCTGGAAGTTGATTGGGCCTAGTTGGCCTGAAGCCTTCATTGTAAATGTTAACAATTACAATCCTAGCTTCTTTTGGTGCATCCCACCATGTATCATCAAAAAAAAGTACAAATGAATAACAAGCTTTTAAAGAGCCTACAACACAGGATAACCTTCATTTACCTGATAGCAGGGCTCTTATGGATTCTGTTTAGTGACCGGTTTTTGCTTCTCTTTACCAGTAACCTAAGCTTTCTAACTCAACTTCAAACCTATAAAGGTTGGTTTTTTATCGCCATGACCAGCCTGATGCTTTTTGTGCTGCTTCGCAATTATTCAAAACGTATAAACCACATTATGAACGATTTGAATAAAGCCAAACAAAAGTCAGAGGAATCCGACAGATTAAAATCGGCCTTCTTGGCCAACATATCGCATGAGGTAAGAACCCCTTTGAATGCCATTCTTGGATTTTCTGAACTTCTTAGAGACACCAACTATAACGAGCCAAAACGAATTACCTACCTTTCACATATTGTTCAAAATGGCGAAAATCTTTTGATGCTCATGAACAATATCATCGATGTTTCAATTATTGAAAGTGGCCAAGCTAGATTTGAGGCCGAAAGTATAAAAATCAACACTTTACTAAAAGAAATACAGAACAACAACACATCACTTATTAATGCTGCCAATGACATTCAGTTTTCTATTCTCAACAACGTTGCCGAAAACAATGATAGTAACAATGTTTTTCAAGATAAGAAAAAACTGCTTAAAATAATTAACCAACTGATTGACAATGCTTTTAAGTTTACAAAACAGGGTAGTATTAGCATTAGCATTGATATAAAAGATAACTTATTGATATTCAATGTATCCGATACCGGCATTGGAATTCCATACGATCAAACCTCAGCCATTTTCCAAAAATTCTGGCAGTTAGAAGAAGGCTATAAACGCTTTTACGGTGGTTCCGGTATTGGCTTATACATTGCCAATGAATACACTAAAATAATCGGTGGTACATTAAAAGTGAACTCAAGCCTTGGGAAAGGCAGCACTTTTACACTTCTCGTTCCATTATCGGCAAATCAGAACACACCCAAACTTCCAATTATTAGTCAAAATAACACAGATTGGGCTAGTAAAACCATTCTGGTTGTGGAAGATATAAGCAGCAACTTTGATGTTATTGACGCTATGCTTAAACCTACCAAAGCCAAGCTATTATGGACAAAAGATGGGCTCGAAGCCATTCAAACATTTAAGGCAATCCCCAACATTGACCTAGCCCTAGTTGACATCAACCTTCCATTGTTATCGGGAATTGAGGTTTGTAAAGCCATCAAAAAGAGCCATCCTTCTTTTCCCGTAATCCTTCAAACAGCCTATAGCTTTAATTTCCAAGCCAATGATTTTAAAGAATCAGGTTGCAATTTAGTTATCGAAAAGCCCATTAACCGCAAGGATTTAATTGAAGCTATTGGAAATCTGCTTGTAACATAAAATAGGATTCGCACCTTTTTCTGTTTGTATGCCATTAGTGTTGCGGCCCAATTTGTAATGGAGGCCTTAGCAGTATTTTTTTGTCGGGAGCAGGGTAAATGAAAGCCTAAAAAATTGTATTTTTGCAAGAAACAAGTTGTTGTCTTAGCTTTGATTCTTTGCATATATAACAGATTATTAATAACTTATGTTTTTATAATTTTATATTGTCCTTAAGGTAACATCACTGTTTTAGCTTAACTACTTTGGCTATAAAGGTTCATTGGTAGAAAATGTCACGATTTAATTTAGCATTGTATGAAAATCTATGGAACCCTCTTTCTAATTCTCGTTTCTTGGCTCTCTTTTAATACCTCGCAAGCACAATCAAAAATAGACCGGATTGAACCGCCTAATTGGTGGGTGGGCATGCAAAACCCAAAGCTTCAGTTGCTACTATATGGCAAAAATATCTCACGACTTGATCCTGTCATAAAATACAAAGGTCTCAAGATTGACAGCATAAACCGAACCAGCAACCGCAATTACCTTTTCATTTACCTCAATGTGGCACCAAACACTCAAGCTGGTGTTTGCAAGATTAGCCTCCGGTTCGAGGACGAAGAAGTTACATCGTGCAACTACGAACTTAAACTTCGCAAGCCTGGCTCGGCTGAGCGTACGGGTTTTAACCAAGCTGACAATGTGTATTTACTTATGCCCGACCGCTTTGCCAATGGTGATACAACCAATGACAGCGATACAAGCATGATGGAATGGGCAAACCGTGATAATCCGGATGGACGCCATGGAGGTGACCTTAAGGGAATAGACAGCCACTTAGACTATTTTAATAAGCTAGGAATGACTGCCTTATGGCTTAACCCCCATTTAGAGAACGATATGCCTTCCTACTCCTATCATGGGTATGCCATTACCAATTTTTATAAAACCGATCCCAGGCTTGGGACAAATCAAGATTTTATAAACCTTGTTTCAAACGCCCATTCAAAAAAGATTAAAATCATTATGGATATGGTTTTCAATCATTGTGGTGTAAACCATTGGTTTATAAAAGATATGCCGTTCGCCGATTGGATTCATCAGTTCCCAAACTTTACACGCTCCAACTTTAAGGCACCAGCAGCCATGGACCCATACGCAGCCACTTACGATAAAAAATTGCTGCAAGATGGATGGTTCGATACTGGAATGCCAGATTTAAACCAAAAAAATCCTCATTTAGCTACCTACTTAATTCAAAACAGTATTTGGTGGATTGAATTTGCTGATTTAGATGGCATTAGAATGGATACGCATATGTATGCCGATCCTGATTTTATGGCCGAATGGAGGCGAATACTGCGTTCGGAATACCCTAACTTTAATGTAGTAGGCGAACTTTGGGTCGAAACCAAAGCCTTACATGCTTATTGGATGAAAGATGCACCCAACATTGATGGATATAATTCTGAACTTGAATACATTACAGATTTTCCCTTATTTGTAGCCATTCGTCAAGCCTTGCAGGAGCGCACGGGTTGGGAAACCGGTGCCGAACGTTTATACTATTGTTTGGCACAAGATATTGTTTATAAACGTCCACAAGACAACCTTACTTTTCTCTCAAACCACGATGTCCATCAGTTTTACACCATTTGTGGTGAAGACTTTGGAAAATATAAACTAGGTATCGCGTTTTTGTTTACAACCAGGGGCATTCCACAGTTTTATCACGGGACTGAAATGCTTTTAACTGGTTCAGAACAAGATGGCCATGGTAAGATGCGTAAAGATTTTCCGGGCGGCTGGGCTGGCGATAAAAACAATGGCTTTGTTGAAGCAGGCCGAACTCCCGAACAGCAAAAAGCCTTTGAATATGTACAAAAAATTGCCCAATGGAGGCAAACCTCCAAGGCTGCCCAATTTGGAAAACTTACCCAATTCATTCCTGATAACCAAGTTTATACCTACTTCCGAACCCTTGATAATGAACAAGTAATGGTATTGCTGAATTTTTCGAATACACCATCAACCGTAAATACCAGCCGTTTTGCTGAGCTACTAACGGGCTATACCAAAGGAACCGACATTATTTCGGGGAAAACGTTCGAAACACTTTCACAACTAAGCATACCCGGCCATACCGCCCTTATCCTAGAACTTCATAAATAAATATAAACTAACTACTTATGCTTAAAATCCAAAAGAACCTAACCAATGCGTTTTATGCCGTACTTGCTTTGCCGGCAACCGCGGTAGGCTTTGCCTTATCAACGCAAATTGCCACGCTTAGCTGGATACTTTCCAAAAAATATGGCCTCGATATTCACGAAGTAGCCTTCGTTTGGTTAGCGGGCCCCATAGCGGGCATCTTTGGCCAAGTAATCGTGGGCTTAATTAGCGATAATGTGTGGTTTATGGGTGGCCGCCGCCGGCCTTTTATCATGATTGGCGGCATGGTAAGCACCATAGCTTTCCTCTCGCTGCCCTACATTACCGAAATTTCAAACATAACCGGAATTACTGACATCACCATTATAGCCTCCATAATTGCCCTATTTTTAGACCTTTCGGTAAATGTTACCTTCAATCCCGCCCGATCTATCATAGCAGATTTAACACCCGAGGGCAAAAAACGAACCGCTGGCTTTGTGTGGATGCAAATCATCTCTGGCTTTTTTGGTGTACTGGCCTATTTCCTGTCGATGGTGTTCGGCAACGAAATGCTACTTTATATTGCAGCTGCTTTAGTATTTGCAACTGCAGTTTTTCCAATACTTTTAATCGAAGAAAAGAGGGAACTAGAAGTAGTTAACAACTCAGCTGAAGTTAAATATGGAGTTGCCCAGATTTTTGAGGAGATTTACCCCTTGTATGGCTTTTTAACCTTTGGCGTTTTTAGCGTTTTTAATCATTTCTTTGAAGTTTTAACCCCCTACCACAATTGGGTCTTGATACTTTCGCTGGCCTACTCGGTATTAATTGGGATAATCAGCATTTTAAAAGGCTTTAAAGAACGCAGCAACCGCAACGAGTTTCATAAGATTATGTTGGCCCATTCCTTTACTTGGGTAGCCTTTCAAAGCATGTTTATTATGTCGGGCTTTTTTATCGAAAATCGCCTTATGCCCAACATGGCACTCGAAAACATTACAGCTAATTGGTTTGCCGAAAGACTTACCGGAATCACACAAACAGCCGATTCTTCCATCGGCAATATGGTGTCATTGGGTTTCTTGATCCTAAACTTTGTGGGTGCCCTTTTCCCACTTGCCTTGCAATCTATTGCAAAGAAAATAGGTCGTGTTAAAACCTATATTTACGCACTCAGTTTTTCGGCGATTGGATACTTTTACATCGCATTTTTAGGAACTGTTGAAATGGACTTCTATATTGGTATGTTCCTCGCTGGTATAGGCTGGTCGGCAGTTATCTCTATTGTTTTTGCCATCATGAGCGAAACGGTTAACCCTGCAAAAATGGGCCTTTATATGGGCGTATTCAACTTAGCCGTAGTATTTCCACAAATGATGAGCAATGGTGTGGCAAACGTAATTAAAGAGACGGGAAATTATCAGCTTTTATACATATTCTGTGGCCTGCTTATTACCACTTCAGTGGTATTCTGGAGCTTTGTTCGCGAATCGAAAAATTAACCCTAATATACACTTTATGAATAAAATTATCTTTATTGTTGTAGCTTTTATAATTTCCGGAGTTTTGTTTCTCTCCTGTAAAAGCAAAAAAGACAAAGAAACAGCCAGCAATTCTGACTCTGTGGCATTCAAAAAAGCAGTGCCCGAGTGGGCCAAGGATGCTGTAATTTACGAGGTGAACTTGCGTCAAGCAACGCTTGAGGGAACGTTTAATGCCTTCCAGAAAGATTTGGAACGCTTAAGCCAAATGGGTGTAAAAATCTTATGGTTTATGCCCGTGAACCCAATTGGCGAAAAAAACCGCAAAGGGCCGCTCGGAAGCTATTATTCTGTTAAAGATTACAAAGATGTAAATCCTGAGTTTGGAACCCTAGAAGAGTTTAAAACCTTGGTTACAATGGCTCATGATTATGGCTTATACGTAATTATTGATTGGGTAGCCAACCACACCGCATGGGACAACCAACTTGCCACCGATCATGCAGATTGGTACAAAAAAGACGACAAAGGAAATTTTGTAGCGCCCTACGATTGGACCGATGTAATTGCCTTGGATTACAGTAAACCTGCCTTACGTAACTATATGACAGAGACCATGGTTTGGTGGTTAAAAAACACCGATATTGATGGATTCCGCTGCGATGTGGCCGGCTTGGTTCCTGTAGCCTTCTGGGATAGCACCAGGGTAGAACTCCAGAAAGTTAAACCAGTCTTCATGCTAGCCGAAGCAGAAGAATTGCCCTTAATGCAAAATGCCTTTGACGCCGATTATGCCTGGAAACTTATGAATATTACAAAGGCCGTAGCCGAAGGTAAGCAAGATGCTGATAGTGTAGCTGCATATATTGCCAAAACGCAAAGCGAATATCCTGAGGGAACCTTTAAAATGAATTTTACGACAAACCACGACGAAAATTCATGGAATGGCACCGAGTACGAAAAATACAAAGAAGGGGCTAAAACATTTGCGGTTTTGAGTGCTACAGTTCCGGGCATGCCACTTATTTACAGCGGACAAGAAGAGCCAAACCTGAAAAGATTGAAATTCTTTGAACGCGATCCAATCCATTGGAAAAAGTATGAGTTGGCAGGTTTCTATAAAACACTGTTTATGGCCAAAAAAGAGAATCCAGCCCTTTGGAACGGTTCATTCGGTGGTAGCTACACACAAATTCAATCGGATAACCAAAAAGCCGTTTACAGCTTCTTAAGAACCAAAGAAACCAACAAAGTATTGGTTGTTTTAAACTTAAGTAATAAAAACCAAGAGGTTACCCTTAATGGAGATAGCTTTATTGGAACATATCAAAACATTTTTACGGGAAAAGCTGAAAATATTGGTGCCAATGCCAAGTTCAATCTCAAAGCTTGGGAATTCAAAGTTCTTACCTTAAAATAATTATCCTTACACGGTCCAGGATGAAACAAACCATGCTTCATCCTGGGCTTTTCTTATACCATGCGTTACACCAACGAACAGTCGCTAAAAGAAGTAATTAAGGAGTTTATTGAATTGTATCAATTAGCGCCTAAACTCAACGAAAAAAAACTTATTTCCTCATGGGAAAGGGTTGTAGGTAAGATGATTGCCAAGCATACAACACATATTTATATTAATAAAAAAACGGTTTTTATTCAATTAGACTCGGCCGCACTAAAAGCCGAACTAAGCTTGGCAAAATCGAAACTCATTGCAAATATCAATAAATCGCTTGGTGAGGGTTCAGTACTCGAAATAGTATTTTTATAAAACCTTATTAAAACGATGTAACGCAATTGGTTACAAGTTGTTAATACCAGTCCCTTTGTGGCTGGTGTCTGTTAGTTAAAACTATGCCCTTTATAGCCCTCGTTTCTTCGCTACTAAAGGCATCCGGTTTTCCACCATTTTTAGGAAGCCTTGAACTTTTGGTCCTTTTGGCTTGAACTAATAGGACGTCATACTAACTTAAGCTGTTTTTAGCCCTAAAAAAGAGAGATTACCCACTTATAGCAGTGAAGTGCCTCATTTTCTAGGTATTCCACTGCG
>CAZKHA010000002.1:0-88129 GCA_964552325.1 uncultured Bacteroidales bacterium | reverse complement strand
GGACAAAAAAAAGAAGGACTCATTATAAAGCTATTGCTCCCAATGTAACCGCATGCTCAAATTGTGGTGCTCCAGTAATTTTCCACCGTGTATGCCCAGAATGTGGCTTTTATAGAGGCCATCAGGTAATGGCGGTTAAAGAAGCCAAATAGGTTTTCTCATCTTTTGGGTCTATAATTGTAAGGTAGTCAGATGATTACTGATATATCATAAAACTCCCTGAATAGTTTTACATGGTATAATTATACATGTAATCTACTTGTTCAGGGTTTCTGGTATTTCATAAAACCTTTGTTAGCAAGGGCGAAATGCGCTTATATACTATCATGAAATATTAACTCAGGATGACTAAAATTAGAGCTGCTATTACCGGCATTGGTGCAAATCTTCCGGAATATATTCTCACCAATGATGAGCTAAGCCGAATGGTTGACACATCTGATGAGTGGATTATGACACGCATCGGGATAAAGACCCGTCATATAATTCGCGAACCAGGTAAAGGCTCATCCGATGTTGGGGCCGCCGCCGTAAACATGCTTCTTAAAAAAACAGGTGCTAAGCCCGAAGAAATTGACCTTTTAGTTTGTGCCACCGTTACTCCCGACCATCAATTTCCTGCCACGGCCAATATCATTTGCGATAAGGTTGGCATCAAGAACGCTTTTAGCTTTGATTTAAATGCTGGCTGTTCGGGCTTTTTATATGCCCTTTCAGCTGCCTCAAAATTTGTTGAATCGGGCAATTATAAGAAAGTGGTGGTGGTGGGCGCCGAAAAAATGTCGTCGATAGTTGACTATACTGATCGTGCCACTTGCCCAATATTTGGGGATGGTTCTGGTGCCGTATTGCTTGAGCCCACCACCGACCCCGAAATTGGTATTATGGACGAGATTTTGCAAAGCGATGGTGTTGGACGGGTTCATTTGCACCAAAAAGCCGGCGGTTCGGTTAGCCCGGCATCACACCATACCATCGATGCCCGGCAGCATTTTATCTACCAAGAAGGACAAGCTGTCTTTAAATGGGCCGTGTCAAAAATGGCCGATGTTTCGGTTGAAATGATGAATAAACATAAACTTACCCCCGAAACTTTGGCATGGTTGGTTCCGCATCAAGCTAATAACCGCATTATTGAGGCCGTTGCAAACCGCATGAAGCTTCCGAAGGAAAAGGTGATGATAAACATTGAAAAATACGGGAATACGACGGCCGCTACGCTCCCACTCTGTCTTTGGGAATGGGAACCACGACTTAAAAAAGGCGATAATATCATTCTCTCGACCTTTGGCGCCGGTTTTACTTGGGGTGCTATCTATTTAAAATGGGCTTACGACCCCAAATAATTTCTGTTAACGCATAAAAAACCCGTGTCAGAATGAAACTCTGTGCACGGGTTTTTTGTTTATTCAATGTTGATAGGCCAATAACCTATACATTAAAACATCGTGTAATAAACCATTAAAATAATTCGCCATGAACTTTGAACTTCCTTCATTACCTTGGGCCGCAGATGCCCTAGAACCCATTATCTCTAAACAAACCATTGAGTTCCATTATGGGAAACACCATCAAGCCTATGTTACCAATTTAAACAAGTTGGTGCCCGGAACCGAGTTTGAAAATGCAAGCCTCGAAGAAATCGTTATGAAATCGACTGGCGGCATATTTAACAATGGTGCGCAAGTGTGGAACCATACATTTTACTGGAATTGCCTAAAGCCCAATGCTGGTGGCGCGCCAACCGGCAAGCTTGCCGATGCCATAAATGCAGAATTTGGTTCATTTGAAACGTTTAAAGAAAAATTCTCAACGGCTGCCGCCACCTTGTTTGGCGCAGGCTGGGCTTGGCTTGTAAAAAATGCCGATGGCAAACTCGAAATCATT
The DNA here is from genome assembly GCA_964552325.1 of uncultured Bacteroidales bacterium. Classification (GTDB taxonomy): domain Bacteria; phylum Bacteroidota; class Bacteroidia; order Bacteroidales; family TTA-H9; genus CAZKCK01. Next base: position 86,242 of record CAZKHA010000002.1, on the reverse strand, counting down.
CAAGAAAGCAATGCTGGCTGCCCCTTACGCAATGGGAAAACACCCCTTTTAACTTGCGATGTTTGGGAACATGCGTACTATCTTGATAAACAAAACCGCAGGCCCGATTATATTGCCGATTTTTGGAAATTGGTTGATTGGGATGCTGTTGCTTCGCGATTTTAACCAACTTATAAAAGACTTGTTGCCGCCCTTGGAACCAACTTGGGCGGTTTTTTTATATTTGCCTGTATGAAAAAAATACTCAACCCCGAACGTCAAAACGCTTCGTACAATTGCTATGGATGCTGCCCTTCGAACCCCATTGGGTTAAAAATGGAATTTTTTGAAGATGGGGAATATGTGGTTTCTACCTGGTTGCCAAATGTTGATTTTCAAAGTTATACAAATGTGTTACATGGTGGCATCCAAATGGCTTTGCTCGATGAATTGGCTTGCTGGGTAATGATGGTAAAAGTGGGTACGGCCGGTTTTACCCAACGCATGGAAATTGACTTTAAAAAGAACGTGTTTATTTGCCATGGGGCCGTAACTTTAAAAGCCCGTGTTCGTGAAATTGTGGGTGATTTAGCCTATATAGAGGCTTATTTGATTGATAAAGATGGTATTGTACGCACCGAGGCCCTTGCAATTTACTTCATTTATCCCGAAAAAATAGCCCGGAAGCGTTTAAACTATCCGGGCCCAGAAAATTTTATCCGTGAATAATAAGCTGCTTACTCAACCGTAACCGATTTGGCCAAATTACGGGGTTGGTCAACATTGCATCCACGCGCAACGGCTATATAATAAGCCATTAATTGCAGCGGGATGGTGGTCAGCAATGGCGTTAGAATTTCATCGGTATCCGGTACTTCTATACAAAAATCGGAAAGTCCTTTAACGGTTACATCGCCTTCGGTAACCACTGAAATTATGCGGCCTTTTCGTGCTTTAACTTCCTGAATGTTAGAAACCACTTTTTCGTAAATTCCCCGATGAGGTGCTATGATAACTACTGGCATCTCGTTGTCAATCAAAGCTATGGGGCCATGTTTCATTTCGGCGGCAGGATATCCCTCTGCATGGATGTACGAAATTTCTTTGAGCTTTAAGGCTCCTTCTAATGCCACTGGAAAATTGAAGCCACGACCTAAATACAAGAAATTTTTAGAGTAGGTAAAATACTTGGTAAAGTCCTTTATGGCCTCAGCTTGGCTCAAAATGGTTTTAATCTTATCAGGTATGGTTTCGAGCTCAGCCATAATTTCGCGGAAGCGTGGTGCGCTTATCGTACCCTTGCGTTGACCAATAGCCAGCGCCATAAGGGTAAGAACGGTAACCTGGGCGGTGAAAGCTTTAGTGGAAGCTACTCCAATTTCGGGGCCTGCATGGGTATAAGCCCCAGCATCGGTGGCACGTGCTATTGAAGAACCCACCACATTGCAAATGCCATAAATAAATGCGCCTTTTTGTTTGGCTAATTCAATAGCGGCCAGTGTATCGGCGGTTTCACCGCTTTGGCTTACTGCTATAAGGATATCATCGGGGTAGATAATTGGGTTCCGGTACCTAAACTCTGATGAATACTCCACTTCAACAGGAATGCGGCAAAGCTCTTCGAACAAATATTCCCCAACCAAACTGGCATGCCACGAAGTGCCTGCTGCTGTAATAATTATACGACGAGCATTTAAAAACTTATCAATATGATCGATGATGCCGGCCATTGAAATAGTCTGTGAATCGGGATGAATCCTTCCCCTGAAGCTATCAGTGATAGTTGTGGGCTGTTCAAAAATTTCCTTTATCATAAAATGCTCATAACCACCTTTTTCGAGTTGGCTTATGTTCATTTCAAGACGTTTAATCTCAGGAGTTTTGTCAATATCGCCTATAGTCTTGATTTTAAGTCTTTGGCCACGCTGTATAATCGCTATTTCTTCATCATTCAAATACACCACATCTTTGGTATATTCAATAATAGGAGATGCATCAGAGGCTAAGAAAAACTCATCTACGCCAATACCAACCACAAGAGGGCTCCCCTTTCGTGCGGCTATAAGGGTGTTTTTATCTTTTTTATCAAGAATAACGATAGCATATGCACCGATTACCTGGTTAAGTGCTGACTGCAATGCTTCGAGCAGTCCAAGCCCTGTTGACTTGCGGATAAACTCGATTAGTTGTACCAGAACTTCCGTATCGGTGTTGCTTTGAAAGCTATAACCTTCTCTAATCAGGCTTTCTTTTAATACTGAATAATTTTCAATGATTCCATTGTGAATGAGCGCCATCTCTTCAGATTGTGAATAATGTGGATGGGCGTTTACATCATTGGGTTCGCCATGCGTAGCCCAGCGTGTGTGTGCCATACCAATGGTGCCATGCAGGTCTTTATCGCCAATAAAGCGTTCAAGGTCAGCAACCTTTCCTTTGGTTTTGTAAACTTTAAGTGTGTCGTTAATTACGGCCACACCAGCGCTATCATACCCTCGGTATTCCAAGCGTTTAAGACCTTTAATTAATATTGGGAGCGCCTCCCTTGGTCCGATATATCCAACTATTCCGCACATAATTTTACTTGGTTTTGATTACTAACTACGCTGTAAATATACTAAAACTTTGTGAAAAGTACTTGTAACTTTATGCCTTTAGCTGAAAAATTTGGGTTTGAGGGCTGAGAGCCCCCAATTATCATACGATGACCACGTACGGCAGAGCTTGGGGCTTGCAATAGTAAGCGATTGGAAATCGGTTCGTTGTTTAACACCAACGATTGGATGTAGCGTGTAACCCTGAAGGAATAATTGTAGTTAGTGCTGTCGCGATAACCACCGTAATACGTTTCGTTTATATATTGGTCGGGTAAGAATCCGATGTCGCCACTGCTGGTTTCTTTAATAAGAAGCAAGCTTCCGGGAGCCTTATAATCTTGGTTGTTCTCGGTATCATAAAACACTAAACGTGCCTCGTTGATGGCGGCAGCTTTACCATTGTACTTTAGTTTTGAAAGGTCGGGGAAGCGTAAAAAGGTTTTTACGCCGGCTGTAGCTTGAACATAAATAAAATCTTTACCCAGGCTTGTATCTTTTTGGAGCACTTGTTGCTTAAAAATAGGATCGGCATGTTGGTAGCCAAAGTGATTATAGTTATTGAAACGGGCCGCCGAAGAGCCAAATACGTACTGGAACGAAAGCGTATCGGTAGTATTGTGGTAATGCAGTGTTAAACCGCTAATAGCTGCTTCTAGGTTTACATAAGCCAATATACCTTGGTCGGGTGCTGAAGCATTCTCAACCGTAAAGTACAGGCCTTTAATGTATTTTGTGAACTCAACATTGGATCCCATGACTGTTTCGTTGGCAGTAAGAAGCTTTTGTATAAAACTTGCAGCTGTCTGATCTATTCTAATCTGCAAACGCGGTGATACTTTTGTGGTATCAATCAAAACACTATCAGAGGGTTTAATAAGCGTTTGTGCTGAATACAAGGCTGCTGCATCAAATGCTAGGTTGCTATTGGAGTAATATTCAGTGCTATAGCCAATAGTGTCATTTAGCTCATGGATTTTTAGGGTTAAATTCGCTATTGTATCGGCATATGAACCACTATAAGATAGGGTGATAAAAGCAGAATCAACAACCGGACTCGTTCCATAGCTATGCCCAGTAGAAGAAAGGCGCAATTGCGTATAGAAGCTAGCTGTGGTAATACCAAAGGTAGGATCCCAATAACTACCCAAAACATTAAGACTGGTTTCGTCAGTTCTTACGCTATCTTCTATAAACGAATAAGCCTCAACATAAATAACCGTATCATAAGCAAACTCCAATTTGCTGTTAGGGGGGATTACCCCTGTACCAATATCATGAGGTTCTTTGGCGCATGAAAAAACCAAGGTAGCCAAAACAAGTAGGCTAAAATATCCTTTAAACGAACGCATTAAAGTTGATTTAGATGATGAAAACTGAGAACAAAAGTAGGGCAAAGAGACTTAGGACGGTTGATTTTCGAGAATCTTATCGTAAAAATCGTTGTATGCATCCACATAGGTTTCTTCTGATTGTAAACCGAGAACCGGGATTTTTATTTCATCGAGGTGTGCTAAAATTTCAGGGTTTACATTGTCGCTGGCAATAATGGCACCATCGGCAAAATCGAGAGCGCCTTTAATAATATTAGCGTAAGTTCCTTTTTTATAGTTCTTTAAGTCTTTTTCAGTAATTCCTGGCAACTTAATTTTTGACCCAACATCTTTGGCAAATTTTATTTCAAAATCATCATCGTACAATGATATAACGATTTTGGCATCTGTAAACACCGGATTATCTTTGAAAGCTTTTTTAACATACAAGGGTAAAATGCTTGTCATCCATCCATGACAATGTATCAAATCGGGGTTCCATGACAATTTTTTTACAGTTTCGAGTACACCCCTAGCAAAAAAAATTGCCCGCTCATCATTGTCTTTATAAAACTTGCCCGCCTTATCCGAAAACTGGTATTTGCGCTGAAAATAGTCTTCGTTATCAATAAAATAAACTTGCATCCGAGCTTGTTGGATGGAAGCTACTTTTATGATAAGCGGATGGTCGGTATCATCAATAATCAGATTCATGCCTGAAAGCCTGATTACTTCATGAAGTTGATTCCGTCGCTCATTAATATGACCGAAGCGTGGCATAAAGGTCCTGATTTCTTTACCTTTTTCTTGGATGCCCTGTGGGAGATACCGGGCAATAGTGCCCATGTGACTCTCCTTCAAGTAGGGCACGATTTCCTGTGAAACAAAAAGCACCCGGGCTTTCTTCATTGCAAACGATATTGGTTTATAACTAAAAAAGGAATGCAAAGGTAATAAATTTTCTTGTACAGAATTTTGTTTTATACTGAAAATTAGGAATTTTGAAAGCTGAATACCATTTTACCAGAAAGCTACATGAAAAAAGCTATATATCGACACAAAACACAATCCTCTGTTATGCTGTTGTTTGTGTAATTATCATGGCAATTGTTGCTAGCTGAATACTTGCTGTAGCACTTCAAAAGACTTTATTTGGCCCATTCCTGTTAAGTGAAGCTTATAATATTCCAACAAAATACTTAGCAACCTCAGCTTTTCAGATGATTGTATCGGGGGGAAATCCCAACCCTTTTCGGTAGCTTCGGCAATCTGTGAGAATAATAAGGACTCTTTGCCGGCCAAGTGCCATTGATGGTTCGGGAAAAAATCATGAAACTTGCCTTCCAACAGATCAAAAACGGTATGGCTCTCCGAATAATTGTTCATGGGTTTAAATCCTAGTAAGGCGCTAAAACTTACTAGAAAGCGAATGTGAAAACTTGATAATGAATCGGTTGCCTTTATTAAATCGCTGATGGTATTTTCCAAAAAATCAAAAACCTGAAAATTAGGTTCTTCTTCGTGAATAGACTTGGAAATGACTTCGCTTATAAAAAGGGCAAGGCTGGTTTTGCGTATATCACCCGAAATACGATGTGCATCGCCAACCACCACCGCATCTTTTATATAACATAATGTACTACGGAGTGGTGTCTCCATAACAATATCTAGTACCATCAAGGGCTGAAAATAAGCAATTTTAGGTTTTGCGGTTGATTTGTGCACACCCTTAACGATGAAGGATTTTACCCCAGCCTCACGTGTATAAAGACGTGCAATAATGCTATTATCACCATATTTTAGATGGCTCAAAACAATTGCGCGGGTTTTAAGGGTTGGTGCGATGGTGGCCTCCAGTAAGTTTTACAATGCAAATCTATCCAAAAAAAGTTTTACGGCGGAGTAATGCTTCCCACCAAATTACGTGCATTGTTATCCAACAAAATCAAATCAAGAGCATCTACTATTCCATCGCCATTTAAATCGGTGGATAAATACCCTGAATTAAAACCCGTAGCATCGGAAGATATGTTAAGTATGTCATCCTCATCCACTTGTCCATCACCATCGGCATCACCACAATAAAGACCAAAGATGCCGGGTGCAATTTCTTTTTGGTTTCCACCAAAGGCTTGGGAAGCACTTGTGCTAAAATCATAGCTTACCGTAGTGCCTGCAAAAGAAATGGGTGAAGCACTAACGGTTTCAACCAAATTGCGGTGTTTTACGCTTAAATAATATGAGCCATTGTAGTTGTAAGGAACCAAAAACATGGCCTGCCCATTGCTTGCAAGATTAATACTATCCAAAGAATAATGTATTGTGCTATAGGCTAATGCATCATGCAAATTAATGGACAATCTATCAGAAATCAGGCCTGCAAACTTATCGCTCGACCCATCCTTTGCTTTTGATAAACCACTGCCATTCCACAAACCCTCGTGAAGCACTTTTAAACTAACTGCCTTAGGTGAAAAAATTGTTTGATCCAAATAAATATCATCAATGGCCCAATACCAAAAGTCTAATAAATCACCAGTTATAGTGAAGGCAATAAACGTTTTAGGCTGGTTTAGGTTGTTGGTTATCAACACTTGTTTTATCTCTGGGCCCAAGCTCCCTGTATGTGATGCATGGCTCAATCCTTCGGTGGTCCAGTTTATGCCATCGCTACTGCTTTGCACCTTAATGGTTGCTGTGCCATAGCTACTCCACGTTGGGTCTTTATAGTAATGTGTGAAAGTAATCGTTAAGGACGACATACCCAGCGTATTAACAGGGGGTAAAACGGCTCTGCTTTCAGCAGTTGCTAACCCAGCGCTGGTGTTTGTGTACAAATCTTCCCAAGTATGATACAGCTCCGTTGGTGTTCCATTGCCATAATTAGTGTTTGAAATTGTCCAGCCTTCGGCATTGCCCGATTTCAAGATTTGCCAACATGGGGGCATGGCAGTGGTGTCAAATGATTGTGTATAAGGTAATGCTATTGAAGAACACCACGTTGTGGCATTGGCAGGAAGGCCTTCGGAATAGTCGGGAGTACCGTTTATTTGTGACCAAATGCGGTAAAAATGAGTGCTGTGTTGTGTAAGGCTCGAATGTGCAAACGTGGTTGCGGAACCTATGTACAAAATTGTTCCTCCGCCAGGTAGTGTGCTGCCCGGTGTATAGCTAGCCCCATCAACAGGATTGCCAAAAACCCCATCAAGACTTGTTGCAATAATCACGGGCTTGCTACTGTTGAGCTCCCAGCTTAGGTCAATTTGGCTTTCTGAAGCCACAACCGCTTTAAACTGTTTGGGAGCATAATTTCTAATACCGGTAATTACCAACGAAAATTCTTGTTCGCCGTTTTGCAAGACTCCGGAATGGGTTACCGTAAGGGTATAAACTCCTGCTGCGGGCGTGTTAATGTCTATGCGTTCAACATTATCAAGGCTGTTGCTGCCAGTAGTAGCCATGCTTGAAGGGCTTGAAGGATTTAAAATATACGGATTCCAAGTAGCGGCTGATTTCGTGAGGACCATGTTGAGGTTGTTCACCAATTTGGGGGTTGTTGGGTCGTTTACCCAAGGCGAAATACTGGCTGCAGGGTCGTTCCAGGCTATCACACTTCTAATTGCTGTGGTGCCATCGGCATAAAAATCCATGCTAAAGGTTTGGCCTTGTTTAAGGCTTATTTCCTTAATAATGCTTACACTATCATTGTTTGTGATTGCATCACAAGCCTTTTTGGTGTTTAACAAACCCCAGCCAAACTGATAATCGGGGCCATTGCCAGCTCCAGCTTCATCAGCCGTGTTGATAACCAATGCTTTTAGCGTTGCGCTTTTAAGATACTGGCCATAAAAGTTGTGATGGTGCTGCTGAACCAACAACAGCGATCCTGAAGTGTTTGGCGTAGCCATGGAGGTGCCTGTAAGTGTTGAATAAGCGCTAACGCCTGTACTTACAGAAGAAAGTAGGCTTTGTCCATTTGCAACAATATCTGGTTTAATCCGTCCATCGTCGGTTGGTCCGCATGAGCTCGAACTAACCAAAACAACGTTTGCAGGGCTGGCATATCCAGCCGTAATATCGTTTACATTACCAACCGTAAGAATATTTTTTGCTGTGCAAAAAGTTGGGATACAATCATAAGGCCCATCAGGTGGACGTGCAGAACTGCTATAAACCCAAGCAACTCCATTCCAACAATACCCTGTGTTAAGTTTGCCGGGATACGTGGATGTGTTGTTTCGGTCGTTGCTGGCAGCAACCACTGGTAAATAATAAGGTGCATAATTGCAGATTAAATCAAACTGCCGTGTGCTGGTTCCATAAAACCCGAATTTATAATCTTTTACCCTGCTAATAGTTGTATCACCATACCAATACCTACCTTCCCATCCCGAAATATGTTTATATGAATGGTTAGAAAGAATCTGGCCGTCAGCAGCTTCGTTGGCCATTTCCATTACATCAAAGGCCCAATCGTGTGCCCTTAAATTGGCTTGATAAGCCATGCCTTTAGCGCTTGGGTTTACACCAGCGGCTATCATGGTTCCCGAAACATGGGTTGCGTGATTCGAGTTGCCATTTATTACAGCGGCATCGGCTTGTATGGCCCTGCCGCCAAACTCGTCGTGTGTGCTTAGGATTTTTCCCCCATCCCAAACGCCTATCGTCATTCCACTGCCTGTTAAACTTAATCCCGCGGAACCTCCTGGCCACACTTTGTCAGTAGATACGGTTTTTGCTGCATTTAGATTTGATGTGCCAAAAAACAAGGGTTTTCCGTCAGGTTCAATGCCAACGGGTTCCAAGGTACCCCCATTGTCAGCTAATTTTGTAATATCCAACTTATTGCGCTGAACGCTCCCCAATGCTAAGTTACGTTGGGTGGTAAAATAGGATTTGGCCTCCAAGGCCAATTTGTGTAGTGCGGCAGTATCAGCCTTGTTTATGAATTTGGGTGTGTTTTGTGCAAAAACAGTAGTTGAACAAAAAACGGTTATAACGAGGATAAAAAAGTGTTTCATAGTTAAATCATGTTTGCCAAATTATTCAAGCTTTAAAGTGCGTTGGGTTAACGGTTTGTAAAATTGAAATGCGCAGACACGTTAGGCATTGCATCGAAAGCATTTACAATTTAAGGATTCTGCATTACTACAAAATTACACTAAAGCTGAACCTTTATCAACACTAAAGGCCGGACATAAGCCCGACCTTTGTTAAAGTTAACTATAACTTAATCTATAATATTTTAAAAATCAATGCCTAATTAGTCAAGTCTTGTACAGCCTTAGATGTTGCTTCGAGCAAGGGTTTCTCTGAAAGCTCCTCTCCTACAGCATTTTTCATCCAAACCTGTGGTGCTACACGACCAATACTGTACATGCGTTTTACTTCGGTGGCGAAATCCTTGCCCACCAAAAATTTTTCTATCTGGAAGTCAATTAAATGGCCAATTGGATAGGCTGATAAGTAGAGCGGGGCATCAATCATATGCGAATATATGGCTAAGATAGCCTCATCTTTTGATCCAAAAACATCGGCATAATAGGTGTTCCAAACTTCTTTCGAGATTTTGAGTACTGCTTCCTTAAGTTGTGCGGGTGTTGCATCTGGGTGCTCGTAAAGCCATTTCCAAACATTCATGTCCACAAGCGAAACCCCCATAATTTCATAACATGCCCAAAAGTGGTCGAGCACCATCATGGTCTCCTTATCGGGATTGGTCTCCTTAAATCCAAGGAGTTCTAAGTCGCGCTTTTGAAAGATAAACGCCAAAGCTTCGGTAAAGGCTGTATTGGGCACCCCATTTAGCATATAATCAGGCACATTATGTAAGGTAATTGTTTGCTCAACATTATGGCCAAATTCATGAACAGCAATGTTATATCCTTTATAATTCATGCCGTCAGCTGCAATTCGGGTACGCAAGCGTGCCTTTTCCGATTTCATGGCTGCGCCCTGGGCATGGCCCGCACCACGGCTTCCATCAACCTGTACTTTTGAAGCGATAAAGGACGCATCGGCTTGTGCAAAGCCCAATTTTTTTAGCATGTTTGGCAAATCGCTTTGAACTGCTGCTGGGTTTGGGTAGAGTGCTCGGGTCTTTTTGTCCAAATCGCTTTCATTAATTCCGCTGCTTGCCTTAAAACCATTGTACCAAATATCATAGGGGCGTAATTGGCGGCCTAGGCGTTTGCTTATTAGCGAGGCTACCTGTTTAACTTGAGGGGAAGAAACAAAATTGATAAACAGTTTTTCTACCTCTTCTTGTGTAAGCTCCATCTCGCTCTCGAACTTGCGCTTTATAAACGTAGGATACTGTGGCGAATAGGCATCAATGGCTTGCATGGCCTTAAAATTGCCCAACAGCATTTGGTAGCGGGTATCCGGCTCCGCGCCGGCTTCTACCTTTTTGCCTTCTTTGGTTACAACATTCGAAACCGGGTTCCATGTGAACTCAGGGTTGTTAATAACTTGCGACGGAATTGATTGATCCACGATTCGCTTCATCACTTCAAAAATCATTTCCTGTTTTTGCTGTCCGCCATCCATGCCATAATTCGATTTCAGTTCATCTCGCAAGCCCCAATGGGTTATGAGCTTTAAACCCTCTTCAAACATGGGATTGCCCTTGTCATCCACAAGCTTATCCATGCAGATGTTGTATTCTGAGATATAAGTATCTGATGTTGTGGCAGCATCTGATGCTTTTTGCTGCAATTCGGCTGGCACACGCGAAGTAAAAACATCGCCCATTCGGGCATCGGCCCATTGTTTTGGTGTCCAATCTGCGCCTTTTTGATTTTTTTCGCCAAGATTGTAGAAAGGGAAATTAAGGGCTACCAAAAAAGCTACTTGGTTTTGAAATAAGTCTTCGGTAAGGTGGGCCGAAGGATTAAAACTGCCAAACTTCTCGTCAATAGCTGTAATCTCGCCTTTATCAAGATGCAAGGGTTCCATTAGTTCGATGTTCATTTTGAGGAAATTGCCCCAAACAACTTCGAAATTGTGCGAAAGTTTGCCAAAAAGCGTGTCGAGCTTGCCTCCTTGTGGAACAAAATTTTGGGAGCAAAAGGTTACAAAAGCCTCTGCAGATCCATCTTTTTCGCTCCAAAGTTGAGCAACTTGGGCAACCCCGCGTTCAACCCGAAATGCTTCTTCGGTACTATAGTGTGCTTTTAGGCTATCAATTGCCTGTTTTTGAATGTTTTCGGCTATAAAAGCCTTACTGCTATTACCCGGGGTGTTGGTGTTCTTGCATGATACTAGCATCGCAAGGGCAAACAACAAAAAAACTGACTTGTACATGTTATTAGTTGGTTTAGGTGATTGTTTGTAAGAGTATCTATTTATGGTTTTTACCTCTCTCGGCCTCCCAAAGCTGTTTAAAATTACGTGAAGGAAACTCAGGCAAGGTACGCCTAGAGCCCCATAAGTTCTTAATAAACGTTTTCATAACCACACTTTTTATTCCTACTCCTTGATCCATCATCCATCTTTTCTTCAAAACATTCATTCCCCATTTCCAGTTTGTTTGTGCAAATCCTTTTTGAACCGCATCGCGGCGGTTATAAAGCAAGAGCTCATGCAGTGGGATTTTTACAGGACAAACATCGGTGCATTTGCCACACAGCGAGGACGCAAAACTTAAATGATTATAATCTTTTAAATCAGTCAAATACGGTGTAATAACAGATCCTATTGGGCCAGAGTATGTGGTACCATAGGCATGGCCACCAATATTCTTATACACAGGGCATGCATTCAGGCAAGCTCCGCAGCGAATACAGGTAAGGGCTTGGCGTTGATGTTCTTGTGCCAATAAATTGGTTCTGCCATTGTCGATTAAGATTACATACATATCTAAAGGGCCATCTGTTTCTCCATCTTGGCGAGGCCCTGAGATAATGGAGTTGTAAACGGTTAGGTACTGCCCTGTTCCATGCGTGGCCAAAAGAGGCCAAAATAAATCAAGGTCATTAAGAGAGGGTATAATTTTCTCGATACCTGCTATTACAATATGTACCCGTGGGAATGCCATGGACATAAAACCATTGCCTTCGTTTTCGGTAAGTGCAATTGAGCCTGTGTCGGCTATCAAAAAATTTGCTCCCGTAACGCCCGCATCGGCATGTAAAAACTTTTCGCGCAAAAGGTTGCGAACAAATGCTGTTATTTCATCGGGTGATGCGCTTGGTCCTAGGCTGGGATATTTCTTACCAAACAAATCAGCCACATCTTCTTTTGACATATGCATGGCCGGGGTAACAATGTGGTAGGGTTTTTGGCCAGCTTGTTGAACTATAAATTCACCCAAATCGGTTTCGGTAGCTTCCACCTTTTTGGCCTTGAGGGCATCGTTAAAAGCAATTTCTTCGGTAGTCATTGATTTTGATTTGACTACCGCACGGATGTCGTGCTTTTTAACGATGGCGAGTATCTGTTTTATGGCATCTTGAGCATCAATCGTCCAAATTACTTTTCCGCCTTTCGACGTAAACTTTGATTCAAACTCAGCCAAAAGTTTTTCGAGCTCGTTTATGGCTTTGTATTTTATGTGACCGGCTCGCTTGCGGGCCAACTCGAGATTGGAATAATACAAACGGCCTTTCTTTACCGATTCGTCATAACGACCTATATTAAAGTTAATCTTCCGGCGGTGGTCAACATCAAAGGCCATTTCTTCGGATTTTTGATGGAATATGGTGGCACTATCTGACATACGTTGCTAATTTTAAATTTCTTACAGCTTATCTATCGAAATTTTATTAACCCTTGTTGCATGTCGGCCACCTGCGAATGGAGTTTCAACAAACACTTTTACCATTTCTAAGGCTTGCTCAAAGGGCATAAAACGTGCACCCATGGCTAAAATATTAGCATTGTTATGCTCCCGGGATAATTGGGCGCGTTCCACGTCGCAGCATAGTGCGGCGCGTACGTTCGGGTATTTGTTGGCAACCATACTTACGCCAATTCCGCTTCCGCAAATTATGATGCCCGTTGTCTGCCTTCCTTGGTCAATGGCCCTTGCAAGTGGATGGATAATGTCTGGATAATCCACACTCTCAATGCTGTTTGTTCCAAAGTCCTCTATTTCAAAGCCTAACGCAACTAGCTCGTTCTTAAGATATTCTTTAAGTTCAAATCCGGCATGGTCGCATCCTAATGCCAAAATTCGGGATTGTGTGTGCATTGTTAATAAAATTTCGGATAACAAAGGTACGGCAATATTTGTTAACAACCGATAGCTGTCTATTTATTAAGTGTTTATATCCATGGTATTGCCTCATGGTGTTTATATAGCCTTGTTTTTCAAGCCTTACATTTTATCAACAACCCAATGTGAAAAACTACCTAAAAGTTGTGGATAAATTCTGATAAGACCTCAAAGCCGCTCAATTTTGGCTCTTTTAAAAAAGTTACGTTTATTTTTAAGCAGTTTTCCACAACTAATCAACAATTCGGGTGTATTTTTGCAACCTCATTTTACTAACAGGCGAAGTTGTTAACAGTTGTTGAAAACCGAGCCTTTTGATTGGTTTTGAATGGTGTTTTATTAACAATGGCTTGTTTTGATTGTTGATGAAGTGGGGATAACGACAATTCCAAACTTTTTTTATCAAACTTTTCAGGGTTATCAACAGGCATTATTCTTCATCTTACTTTATATATAAATCTTAATACAAAGAAAGCGTTTATGGGAATCCGAAATTTTTCGGCAGATATCTTAAAGCTCAAAAACGAGAAAAATGCGGTTATCTTGGCTCACTATTATCAAACCGACGAAATACAGGAGCTGGCCGACTTTAAGGGCGATAGTTTGGCTTTGTCGCAAAAAGCCAGTGAAACGGATGCTAATCTGATCGTTTTTTGTGGTGTGCACTTTATGGCCGAAACTGCAAAAATACTCAATCCAAGCAAAAAAGTCCTATTGCCCGATTTAAACGCGGGTTGTAGTTTGGCCGATAGCTGCGACTTTGAGTCTTTCAAACAATTCAAAAGTCAATATCCTGATCATCTTGTAATTACTTATATAAATTCGACTGCAGCCATCAAGACCTTATCCGATATAATCTGTACATCGGGCAATGCGTTGCAGATTGTTGAATCATTGCCACCCGAGCAAAAAATTATCTTTGCCCCCGATAAAAATCTTGGTGGGTACATAAACAGGATGAGCGGCAGGAATATGGTTTTGTGGGATGGTACTTGCACGGTGCACGATTTGCTTACTACCGAAGGGATTTTGAAACTGAAGCTGCAAAACCCTGATGCTAAAGTTGTAGCGCATCCGGAGTGTAATCCAGCTGTGCTCCATATTGCTGATTATATTGGTTCAACAAATGGCATGATTAAGTTTACGAAGACAGATCCTTGCCAAAAATATATCATAGCTAGTGAAACTGGCATTCTTTACCAGATGAAGAAAGAGTCGCCCACGAAGTCGTTCTTGGTGGTTCCTTCGAACGAAACCTGCTCGTGCAACGATTGCCCTTACATGAAACTGAACACCCTTGAGAAGCTCTATTTGTGCCTTAAAAACGAAACACCCGAAATCAATATTGATGTTGATGTGATGGAAAAAGCCCGAGAGCCGATTGTACGTATGCTGTCCATATCACGAAAGCTTGGCTTGGTATAAGTGATGAAATAAATCGAAAGTTGTATATTTGCAGCCTGTTTTGCCACTTTAGCTCAGTCGGTAGAGCAGCGCATTCGTAATGCGCGGGTCGTGGGTTCGAGTCCCATGAGTGGCTCCAAAAAAAAAGCGGCCTATTTGTTGGGCCGCTTTTGTTTTTTAAAGAGTTCGCTTAAAGTAGTCTTCTATTTTCCTGATTAAATGGGCTCTATCTATCCCTCCAACATTATGGTCATGTCCGGGATACACAAAATACTCGAGTAATTGCTTGTTTTCGATGCATTTTTGAACAAACGATAAACTGTTTTGCCAAACCACAACCGGATCGGTGGTGCAATGAATAATCATTAGTTTATCGCTTAACTTATCAGCATTCTCAATTAAGCTAGAAGCTTTATACCCTTCCGGATTGCTTTCGGGTGTGTCCATGTACCGTTCGCCGTACATCACCTCATAATATTTCCAATCACACACAGGTCCACCGGCGCAACCAGCTTTAAATACTCCCGGGTTTTCCAACAATAAATTGATGGTCATGAATCCACCGTAGCTCCAACCATCCACCCCAATTCGTTCTATGTCAACGTAAGGCAAGGTCTTTAAATAACGTACTCCAGCCATTTGATCCTCAACTTCCATTTTCCCGCAGTTACGATGTATAATGCTTTCAAACTCAAAACCCCTGTTGGCCGAACCACGATTATCGAGCGTAAATACCAAATATCCTTGTTGGGCTAAGTAATTTAGATAGATACCAGCGCCCCATAACCAAGTATCCGTAATAAGCTGGGCATGGGGACCTCCATAAACGTAAACTATTACCGGGTACTTTTTAGTACTATCAAAATCAACAGGTCTTATCAATCGGCAATACAAATCAGTGCCATCTGAACTTTTAATTGAAAACACTTTTGTAGAGGGTACATTGTAATCACTTAAAGGGTTGGTATTTTTAAGCAATTCTTGTACAAGCTTGTTTTTGGCATCATAAACCACTATTCTTTTTGCGATATCACTACTTGAATAGCTATCAATTATATAGTTACCATTTGTACTGATCATAGCTGTGTGGGTACCATGTTCAGGGGTTAGGCGCTTAATTGTAAGCTTTTTAATATCAATACTGTAAGCATTGCTTTGTAATGGGCTGTCCTTGGTTGCGTTAAAATAAGCTAATCCGAGTTTCGGGTTAAATCCTATGATTTTGTTCACCATCCAGTTTCCTTTGGTGAGCTGACTCAAAAGCTTTCCAGTAGTATCGTAAAGGTACATATGCTTGTAGCCATCGCGTTCGCTTAACCAAATAAATTTTGAATCATCATTTGGCAAAAACTCAGGATCGTTTTCTGGCTCAACATAACGTTCATTGTGCTCTTCGAACAAGGTTCTAACAAGTTTTCCTGTTTTAGCATCGTACTTATTAAATTTCATGTGGTTTTGATCACGATTCAACACAGCTACATAAATATGCTCCGATTTGGGATCCCATGTTACGGTTGTAAGGTACTGATCGGCTGGTAATCCCGTATTTAAGTATGTAATTTTTTTATTTTCAGTATTATACACTCCAATTGTCACTTGGTGGCTGGTCATTCCGGCCATAGGATAGCGTGTGTTTTTTAGTTCGGCAATACGTGTTGAGATATCAACTAATGGATAATTGGTAACCATGGTTTCATCCATGCGATAAAAAGCCAATAGTTTACCATTTGGCGACCAGAAAGTTCCTTTTTCAATGCCAAATTCATTCCGATGTACGCGTTCTGAGCCATAAAGTATCCCCGTATTTGTTTCGTTGCTTACAGCTTGTTCGTTGCCATCAAAGCTTACAAATAAATTGTTGTCGCGGGTATAAGCAACAAAATTAGTAACGGGTGCCACATCGGTATTTGTGGCATCGTCAGGATATGCGTTTAACAATTTAATACCATGATTTATAATATCATATAAAAATATCTTATTCGATTTAGTAACCGTAAAACGAGCTTCATCAACCCATTTTATTGCAGGGAAGTTCTTACTAGCTTTAAGGCCTTGTTGCACAAAAGCATCGTTCAACTTGCTAAGCTTAAGAATCGTATCCCTCGATTCGGACTCAGGAGTCCCTTTAACAAGGCAATTGTTTGATACATAAGTAAATTGAGTGGTATTTGGCAACCATTGAAGATTTGATAAGCCTTTTGCATACAACGATGTATTGTTGTACGAAGCATCTTCGGGCGTAAATAATTTTTGTGCACTTAGTTGTAGTTGACTGATAAATAATACTATAACTAAAGTTGTAAGTATGATTCTTTTCATATGTCAGGTATTAGGTTTGGCTAAAGTAAGAATAAATATAAAGCCATGTAATAATAGGGTAAAAGCTCTATTATCAACATGGCTCAAAAGGTTTATGTTTGATACTAATTTGTAACTTCTTTTTTATCAACAACTTTTATGGTGTTTAATAGGGCTTCAATTTGTAAAGCAAATTTCCGTTGTTCGGTGCCAGGGCTGTATAGATAACCTTCGGCAGTTACAATATTGTTCGTGTATTTATCAATAAACGTGTAACTTATAAACGGCCCACCCATAAAGTCGTGAACAACCTTCCACAATCCACGGGTTTCTACGGCAAAGCCTGTTGAAAAGTTGGAGGTTCGTTTAAAATCTGGCGGAATTACCTCGGTTGATGTAATCATATACGAACCTTCTGAAGGTCCTGGAATAAATTTGCTAACGATAGAATCGCGCAAGTAAACAATCCGTTTTGGACCAAAATCGGCTGTATCTTTATAGGGTCGGGTATAGATTAGAAAGCCTAATTCTGTATCTTGTTTTTTGCGGTGTATTTTTTGGCGTATCCATATAAAATTTTGGTTACTAGTCGATTCTGCAAATCCACCCGGTATAACCATATCAATGCCAAAGTTTCGTTTAAGTTTATCGCTAATCGACTTTGCTGGGGAGGTTGAAAAAAGTTTTAATATGCGTTGTTTTTCTACATCGCGGTACAGCTTGAACATTGAAGGATAGTAGTTGGTGAAGATTCGTGCAAACGAAGTGTCGGATTTTGCAGTAATCTTAACTACTTTTTGAGGAAATGACCAAAGGTTTGCGCGTGCTTCTATTGTATCATGCTGGGCTTTGGGATTTATGGTAACAATTAATATAGCATGATGAGTCCTAAACAAGCTGTTTTGGTTAAATTTGTTTAAAACAGTTGTTGTGGCATCAAACGATGCCTCGGGCATAGGCAAACCAGGCAAATACTGATTGAAAAAATGCCGGATAGTGTCTCCAATTTGGCCTTTCCATTGTTCTGCATTATCAGTAACCACCATTATTTCGCATGATCCGCCAGTTGAGTTCGATAGGCCTTTTTTGTTCTCGTTACACGAAATCAGCATGCTCGATAAAAGTACAATAGCCAAAATACTTGCCTTGCTTTTCATAAAGAAAAATTTTATAATTAGTTAATAATCGGTATCTTAAGATTTTGTCCCACTTTTAAATTATTCGATTTCATCTTGTTAAGCTTTTTAATTTGATCAACGGTTACACCATCAAACTTTTCAGCAATTTCCCACAAAGTATCTCCATCCTTTACTTTGTAAGTTTTAACTTTTGCTTTTTTAGGAGCATTCTGAACTACGGAATCTTGTTTGCTTTTGTCTTCCTTCTTTGAAGTGTGTTCTTTTATAAACAGCTTTTGTTTAACTTGAATAGCCGAGCCAGATAAATCATTCCATTTTTTCAAATCATCGATACTGCAGCCATATTGTTTCGATATTTTTAACAGCGTCTCACCTGCTTGTACAATATGGAAGCTTGATTCCACATCATTTTTAGGTTCTTCTTTAGGCTTTTGTTCTTCTTTTTTAGGATCAATTTCTGCAGTTTGTTTTGCTTGTTCAGAGCTAGCACCTGGGTATATGGTAAGGCGCTTTTTTCGTTTTACATAGTTCTTTGTCAGGTTGTTCCAGCGTTTTATATCGCCAACTGATACCTTGTATTTTTTGGCAATGGAGGCTAGGGTTTCACCTTTTTTCACTATGTGGATTACCTGCTCTTTAGCTAGTTTAATTTGCTCAATAAGCCTTTCCTTTTCAATACCTTTTGAAGTACGATAGTTGTACAAAGCAATCTCGTTGTTAATAAACAGACCTATATACTCGCGAGGTAAACGCAGATAATATTGTTTTTCAGGTGTTGAAGGAATCACACCCAATTTATAGGCTGGGTTTAAAAATTTTAGATCTGCTACTGAAATCCCTAGTTTTTCGTGAATTTGCTCAAACGATAAAGGTTGCCTAACTATAACAGTATCAATTCCATTGTACAATATTCCAGGATGCAATGGATAAAGGTTATGCTCTTTGGCATAGTTCATTACATAGGTTACGGCGATAAAAGCAGGTACATAGCCACGGGTTTCACGAGGCAAAAATGGCCAAATAGCCCAGTAATTTTTGGTGCCTCCAGCTTTTCGGATGGCCTTATTAACGTTTCCGGCTCCCGAATTGTAGGCCGCTAATACCAAAAACCAATCTCCATAAATATCGTATAGGTCTTTCATATGCCTGCATGCGGCATCAGTAGCCAAATACGGATCAAACCGATCATCAATATAGGAAGTTGCAGTTAGTCCATAAACCTTACCTGTGCCATACATAAACTGCCAAAGGCCTTTAGCCCCCACAGGTGAGCCGGCCACAGGGTTTAAAGCTGATTCAATTACTGATAAGTATTTAAGCTCCAACGGCATGTCATATTTATCAAGCATCTCCTCATACAAAGGGAAATAAACATACGAAAGACCTAAAACACGGGTAGTTAGCCCGCGCTTACGGTTGGCATACAACAGAATGTAATCTTTAACATGTTGGTTAAATGTAAGATCGATAGGCGTTTGGGCATCTAGTTTTTTAATACGTGCTATATAAACTGAATCAGGATAGGTAGGTACAAAGTCAACTGGAAATTTAAAAACGTTTAAAAGCGTTGGATCAAGGTTCATGTAATAGTCCTGAAAAAACCTAATATTGGCCAAGCTGTCAAGAGCTGCCACTATGGGTGAATCAGTCACCAGGTCGTTTTTGTTGATCTTGGGTTTTTGAAATATTGCAAATTCTTGGGCTGTATCAGCTACCGGTATTGTATCGGGCTGGGTTTGCACCTGCTGCGAAAAAACGGAAGTCAGGCAGAGCGTGGCTGCAATGCTAAGTCCTAACTTTTTAATAATTAGCATACTATGTATTTTAGTTTCACTATTAATGTTTCATTTACAAATGATTATGCTTTCTGCACTTCAAATTCTTTTAGAAAACGGAAGTTTATAGGCCTCGAAGTCCCGCAAACTTGTATAACTTAATCAATGACAATATAGTATTTGAACAGTTTGATGCATAATCACGCATTTTACAAAAATATACAAAACTTTTGCAAACAGCCAACTTCAACAAGTTATTAACATTCAACTTAGGTGCAAGTGAGTTTGTAGGAATGTTAAAAACCTAAATTATAATTACTTAACACTTCGTATTGTGAATCATTTTCTAACAAAATGTGCCATATCCTTGGGTAGTTCAATCGAAAGTTCTACCAATCCTGCAATAAGTTCATCTTGTTTCCAGGGCATCTGAACAATGATTTTTTTAACACCAGCTTTCTCAATGGTGTAAATATTTTCGCTTCCATCGCTTAGCATTTGCCTAATTTTTTCTGACGAAGCCTCGCCATGGCAATTGTATAGGCTTTGATTCAAGAGGTTTTCACCGTACTTGGCAAAGGTTGCTCTCGATTTCGCATTCATATAAATAATGTCAGCCTCTGTATTGCAAACTGTTATTGCAATGTTTAGGTTTTCGGTCCAGTTATGTTCCATAGGTATTGGTTTATCATACATTCAAGTTCCAAAGGTAGCTACTTATTGAGTTTTTGATCAATAGCAAAGGCTTGGGCTTAGGAATGATATTATTAATAGATGCAAACTTTGCTACTTTTGCATAAATTTTTTTGCACCAAATTCAAACAAACCGATGTATTTATGAAACAGTTTTACACTATTTTATTGGTTATAAGCTGCTTATGTTTTTTTTCAATAGCTTCTTTAGCACAAAATCCTGAAAAAAATCATGGCATTGTTTCTAACCAAGCGCACGCTGCTGCCAATCTGTTAGATTTTTTTAGTCCCATAAAAAGTTTTACCCCCACCGACCCTCCTTTGGCACCGGTTGTTAATCTGGCCGAATTTAACCATGCCCAAGGTACATTGGTCAGGTATCCGTTCGGAATTCCTATTACGTTGATCAAAGCAATAGCAGAAGACTATCAAGTTACTACCATCGTTTCAAGTGCGTCGCAACAAACCACCGTCTTAAACCAATACACAAGCAATGGCGTTAACACAGCTAATTGCGATTTTTTAATAGCACCTTCAAATAGTTATTGGACACGTGATTACGGCCCTTGGTTTGTACTAGATAGTAGTTATACCGTTAGTGTTTCCGATTTTCCGTATAACCGACCCAGCCGTCCACAAGACGATGATATCCCAGTAAAAGTTGCCCAATTGATGAACTACCCGCTTTTTGGAATGAATGTAATTCATACCGGCGGCAATTATATGTGCGATGGCATGGGCAAAGCAGCCTCAACCGATTTGGTTGTAGAAGAAAATCCAACCCAAACAGTTGCTGAGATCAACCAGAAATTTAAGGATTACCTGGGTGTTGAAACCTACTACATTCGCCCTGACCCTAATGGAACTTACATTGATCATATTGACTGCTGGTCAAAATTTTTGGATGTTGATAAAATCCTTGTACGGCAAGTCCCCACCTCACACCCACAATATGCACTTATTGAAGCAGCAGCGGCATTCTGGCAAACAGCCATCAGCGGTTATGGAACTACTTACCAGGTTTTTAGGGTAAATACACCCAATGATCAGCCCTATACCAATTCCTATATTATCAATAAAAAAGTGTTTGTGCCTTTAAAAGGAAACGCTACTTACGATAACCAAGCAATGCTCGTTTATCAAAACGCAATGCCTGGATATGAGATTGTTGGGGTTTATGAAGCTGCTTCAACTCCTTGGGAATCAACTGATGCATTGCACTGTCGCACACATGAAATGGGGGATAAAAACATGCTTTATGTGAAGCATATGCCCATTTTAACCCAGCAGCCCAGTGACGAAGATTATCATCTTTCAGCCATAATAGCCCCTTTAAGTGGTTCAGCTCTTGTAGCTGATTCTACCTTGGTTTATTATAAAGTAAACGGCGGAAGCTATCAAACCCTTCCTTTAACCAAAACCGGCTACCGCTCCTATTCTGCAACTATTCCACGACAAGCCGAAGGAAGTACCATAGCCTATTATCTTAAAGCCAAAGATGCCAGCGGCAACGTTATGCTGCATCCTTATATTGGAGAGCCTGACCCACATGTGTTTACGGTAGGCGCTGCTGTTCATGCACATATGGCAATTGATAATCATGTTATTGATACTGTATCCACACCCGGAAATACTGTAAATAGTTCATTTACAATTGAAAATACGGGTAGTGCCGACCTTATTTATACCGTAGCTGCCGATGCTAGCTCTTCAACTTGGATAATTCCGCAAAGCACAGGAGGAGTGCTAAGCCCAAGTGCCAATGCCCAAATTAATGTATTGCTCGATGCAAGTCTCTTATCGGTAGGTACCTATCAGGGTAAAATCTATGTAAACTCCAACGACCCTGATTTGCCAAAGGATTCAATCTTAGTTACTTTTGAGGTTAACTCTGGTGTTGGAATCACGAAACCAGTTTCTGTAGCCCAAATTAACATTACACCAAATCCTTTTACGGCAAATACGCTTATCAAACTGAATGTCACGGAAAGTACTAGTATTGATTTAGGAGTTTATGATTTGGCAGGAACTTGTGTTAAGAATATTTTAAATCAGTATATTACAGCAGGAATCCATTCAATTCAATGGGATGGAACCGGGCAAGCAGGCCAAGATTTACCCCAAGGCGTGTACATAATTCGTATGACTTCCAATAAGGAGGTTAAACAGGCTCGGGTAGTGCTAGTACGTTAAAAATAACTTCTTTATTGAATGAGCCGGGTGTATGCCCGGCTTTTTTTATACTTTTATGCCTGAATATCAACCCCTGTTTGTCATGAGAAGTTCGAATGCTTTTAGCGTATGCCTTTGGTTTATACTGTTTTTTGCAGCATGCCCATATTCTAATGCTCAAAAGAAAGGAATTGACCGGCAATTGAACCTACTGGCCAATCCATCACCTTACTATGATAATCGGGTTGATAATATGTTTTATTGGAGGCAGCAAGCCAAGAATGGGTTGATTAAAGTGGCCGATGATAAAGGTTATAAACCACCGATTTTTAAAGGAAGCCAACTTATTATGCGTCAGGGTAGTATTCAGGATTCGCCCGATGTTTTAATTGAAGAAGGCTTAACAACTCAAAGTGAAAACTCGGTGTTTGTCAATCCCAACGATAATGATAGCATTCTCAATTCAAACAATAGTTCCGATTATCCTGCCCAAATGATGTTTGGTGCTAATTACCAACTTTCAGAGGACGCTGGGCAATCGTGGGAAGGCCAACTATATGGTGCTGGCGAGGATAATGCAGGTGATCCTGCTGCTGCTATTTCGTTAAACAGTACCATGTACATTGGCAAAATAAATGCTTTTTATGGCCAGTCGGTGGCTCGTTCGGTTAATGGTGGCCAAACCTGGGATGATGTGGTTCTGGCAAGTGTTACAGGATATCCTAACCTACTTGATAAGAATCATTTATGGGTTGATAACAGTACAACCAGCCCGTACTTAGGCAATGTTTATGCCGCTTGGACACGTTTTGGTGGCAACAACAATGGATTAATTCAACTTGCACGGTCCATCAACAATGGTATTTCATGGTCCTCTCCAATGAATGTAAGTCTTGGTGTAAATGCATTGGCACATAGCCAAGGTGTAAACATACAAACAGGGCCCAATGGAGAGCTGTACTTAGTTTGGGCCATTTATGATACTTGGCCGGGCGATGAAAATGCCTTGGGTTTTGCACGCTCATTTGATGGTGGCCAAACCTTTGAGCCTGCTTACCGTATTATAAATAATATCAATGGTTTGCGTAATTCTTTAACATCAAAAAATATGCGAGTAAGCGGTTTTCCGGTTATGGCTGTTGACCAAAGTAACGGCCCAAACCGGGGAACAATTTATGTGGTGTGGAATAATTTGGGATTTCCGGGTGTAAATACCGGTCCGGATATTGACCTTTACCTCATAAAATCGAGCAATAATGGGGCATCGTGGAGCGATCCGATTAAAATAAACCAAGATGCGCCGGGTTTGGGCAAAGAACATTTCATGCCCTGGATTACCTGCGACCCCGTTACGGGAACCTTAAGTGTAATTTTTTTCGACGACCGTAATACAGGTCCCGAGGATTGTGAGGTTTGGGTTGCAAATTCGTATGATGGAGGCCAAGCATGGGACGATTTCAGGGTGAGCGATTTTGCGTTTACCCCCTCCCCTATTCCAGGCCTTGGAGGTGGCTATATGGGTGATTATTTGGGAATTACGGCCTACGATCGAAAAGTTTATCCCGTTTGGAGCGACAATCGTTCCGGTAATACCCTCGCCTATACCAGCCCTTTTGAAACCGGACCTCCGCCAAATCAGCCATATGTGATTTATCAAAACCTTGAAATAACACCCGCCGACCCTAGCAACGAGCCCGAATTGATTTTTGGCGATTCGGTGCACTTTACCATTACAATGAAAAATATTGGTGATGAACCTGCTCAAAATGTTGTTGTTACACTTTTAAGCACCTCACCTTATGTCACTATCACCGATAGCATCGAAAACTATGGTAGTTTCAATATCGGCCAATCCATAGCTAAAGAAGAAGCTTACACCCTAAAAGTCTCCGATACAATTCCCGATGGTATAAACGTACGCTTTGACCTTAAAGCAACCGATGGCGATAGTACTTGGTACAGCCATTTTAGAATTGTTTCAAAAGCTCCACAACTTGCAATACTCACCTATGCCATCAATGATGAAGAAGGAAATGCAAACAAAATTCTTGATCCTGGCGAGCAAGCCATCCTTAAGCTGTGGGTGCAGAATACTGGCGATTTTCCGTTGGAATCGGTTTTATGCAGCCTAACTACCTCCACTCCTGAGCTTCAGGTGCTGCAGTCAAGTTCAATTATTCCACAATTGGTAAGTAATCAAATAGATACAGCTTATTTTAGTGTAAAACTGGCGCCTACAGCTCCTTATGGAATAAATATAATGTTCCACTTCGAAGCACAATCGGGCTTATTTTTTGCACAAAAGGATTTTTTCTCCCGTGTTGGACTTATTGTTGAAGATTGGGAAACGGGCAGTTTTCAAAAGTATCCCTGGATGCGCAGCGGCAACAAGCTCTTTTCAATTGCCTCAAACTTGCCATACGAAGGCCATT
The DNA here is from genome assembly GCA_964552325.1 of uncultured Bacteroidales bacterium. Lineage (GTDB taxonomy): Bacteria > Bacteroidota > Bacteroidia > Bacteroidales > TTA-H9 > CAZKCK01. Next base: position 61,226 of record CAZKHA010000002.1, on the reverse strand, counting down.
TCTGTGCAGCGTCTGGCGATATAGACGATGAAGAAGAATCTGTTTTATACCTTTCATACCAAATAGCCTCCGATGATTCGGTTTCGTTCTGGTATAAAACTTCCACCGAATCAAATTATGACCAATTGCAGTTTTATGTTGATAATATACGGTACGGAAAATGGTCGGGCATACGTGATTGGAAACGTGTTGCTTATATGGTTCCAGCAGGTAATCATACGCTTAGGTGGCAGTATAGCAAAGATCCTTATTTTTCGGCAGGTGAAGATAAGGTCTGGGTTGATTATATTTCACTGCCAATATTTAACCTGCCACAGGTTGAAGCAGGAACTGATCGAGGTATTTGTGCTAATCAAGATTCGGTTCATATTGAGGCGGTTGGCTCTAATTATGCATCCATTACATGGACAACTATGGGTGATGGTGTTTTTAGCCAGCCACAAGCCTTAATAACCGATTATTTTCCTGGATTACAAGATATAACCAATGGAAAGGTTCGCCTTAAGCTTAAGGCTATTACCAATATGGCCACCACCGAAGATTCTTTAATGGTCTTTATTCAAAGTCCACCAACGCAACCCACCAACCTACTTGCAACCCCATCAAGTTACTGCTTAGGTGCTGTTTCCGCTATTCAACTTGCTGCCGATTCAGTATCAGGTGATTCAATTATATGGTATTTAGGAGCTTGTAATGGGAGCATTGCGGGAACAGCCTACCATAACAATGTTCTTGCGCCAACTTCCTCACAAACGTATTATGCCCAAATTAGCAACGCATGTGGCGATTCACCTTGCGATTCGATACGCGTTACCGTTTTTCAACTACCCAGCATCCATTTAGGTACCGATACATCCATTTGCACACTTCAAACCCTTATCCTTGATGCAGGTGCTGACTTTTCGTCCTATCAATGGTCCACTGGTTCCGCAAGCCGTTTTTTAGAAATTGATTCGATAGTGGTTCCTGTGGGATCTTCGGCAATTTTTAGTGTAAAGGTGGTTGATGGTAATGCTTGTGAAACCTCTGATTCAATTAAGGTTAGTATGACCCACTGCCCAGGCTGGGGCCTAAACGATCCATTAAGAGCAAATTTGCTTGGGTTGTTTCCCAATCCGGCAAGTACATATTTAGGCATCAAATTCAATTTGCCTGTTAATGCTGATAGCGAATTGGAGATAATGGATGCAAATGGAAAGATTGTTTATGCACAAAAGCTTGTATCAACAATCAATCAGCTGCGTATTGATTTGAGCGCTTTTGCAAAAGGAGCTTATTTCGTACGGATTAAAGGTTCAACAGTCTTGCAAAAATTTCTTGTCAATTAAGGATAATCCTTCCAAGCTGTTTCGAAACGGCACTTCTTAGTGTTTGTAAATCAAACTGTTTTTTCAATAATAGCATTACATCTATCTCGTCGGCTGTTTTTATTTCTTCCTGTATTTCAGCAATCATTATTTCGATTTTTCGCAGTTTTAGCGAATATACCGAGTTAATTACCAAGTCTTTGAGTTTTTCGAGTTCGGTGGGGGTATGAATTCCTTTCCGATCGAACCAATTGGGGCTTAACTGAAAGGGTGTAGCTATTAAGGAAATGGTAAAGTCAGAAATTTCGGTATCTGAATGGTTTATAAAGAACTGCTCACCAGGAACCAACTCATTTTTAAATGCTTCCTTGTACTCGCTAAAGATTTTATGGTAAATGGGATTTTCGAAGGTGTATTCATCTTCAATTAGTTCATTTACAATAAATAGTCCGGTTTTAACAGGTACTTCTTCAATAATGCCTTTGGGTTTTATAACAGGAAATGAAAAATCTTGGTCGCCATAGCTAATCAAAATTCGTATGATGTTTAGTTCTTGGGTCTTTAGGTTCAGCCGATCGTTATCCTTCTGAGCAGGAATTTCAATAGGTTGATTTTCAGAAGCTATTGGCTCGGCTGGGGCATCTTCTTTTTTTTGGCCCTTGCGCAGCAGTTTGTTGAGTTCAAAAATTAAAGTTTGCTCGCGCATATCCATCAACGATGAGCACTCCCGCACATAAGCCTCACGGATAATACCATCTGGAATCAGGGCAATAGAAGAAATAATTTCTTTGATTAGTCCAGCCCGTTTAATTGGGTCTCCCTCTGCTTCTTTTAGTAAGAGGTTGGTTTTAAATACGATGAAATCATTAGCTTGGGTTGTAATGTATTCCTTAACTTCTTCGGGGCGTTTTTTTCGCGAAAACGAATCTGGGTCTTCTCCATCCGGAAACAATACGATTCGCACGTTTAAAGCTTCCTGCAAAACCATATCAATGCCTCTAAAAGAAGCTTTTATACCTGCCAAATCTCCATCATATAAAATGGTAATATTTGAGGTATAGCGTTTTATAAGTCGAATCTGTTCGGTAGTAAGCGAGGTTCCCGAGGAGGCTACCACATTGGTAATTCCAGCCTGATGCATTGATATCACATCGGTATAGCCTTCTACCAAGTAGCAATTGTCGAGGCTGGCAATGTCTTTTTTGGCAAATGATATTCCATAAAGCACATTGGTTTTGTGGTAGATCTCGGATTCGGGCGAATTGATGTATTTGGCGAGGTTTTTTTCGCGGGTGAGTATCCTGCCACCAAATCCAATTACCCTGCCCGAGAGGTTGTGTATGGGGAAAATTACACGGTTTCTGAAGCGGTCAATATATGTACCATCTTTATCTAAAACCAAACCGGCTTTTTCGAGGTATTCGGGTTTATATCCTTTTGTGGCAGCAAATTTAAACAGTGCATCACGGCTATCGGGGGCAAAGCCCAATCCAAATTTGGTAATAGTGGCATGCGAAAAATCGCGTTCTTCAAAGTATGATAAGGCAATAGAGCGGCCTGGCTCGGTGTTCCATAGGGTTTCGGTAAAAAAGCTTGCAGCCAATGCCGTTACGCTGTAAAGGCTCTCGCGTTCGCCCGCTGCCTTTATATCCTCGGCGGTTTGCTCATGTTCCTCAACTTCAATATTGTATTTTTTAGCAAGGTACCTAAGCGCTTCAGGATAGGTATAATGCTCATGATCCATTAAAAAGCGCACCGCAGTACCCGAAGCACTGCAACCAAAGCATTTGTAAATGCCTTTTACGGGCGAAACATAAAACGAGGGCGTTTTTTCGTTATGGAAAGGACATAGGCCCGTGTAATTGCCTCCCTTCTTTTTAAGGGAAACAAATTCACCCACAACTTCTTCAACGCGTGCGGCATCAAGTATTTTGGCTATGGTTTCTTGTCGGATCACGAAGGCTTATTTTATGCTGCTAAATTATCTTAAAAAGGCGAATGGCGTTGGTTTGTTGATGCCACTTTATAAAAAAAGCCGGCTCAATGGCCGGCTTCGTATAACTTAATTAATTGGCTAGTAGTATAATACACGATTGTCTTTTACATCAGCTAACTTTTCAAGGGTTCGAATAATCGAATTTGAGATGCGCGCATTAAAACTACCTTCCAGTTGGCGGGCTTCAGCGCTCAAATCTGATTTTGCGGGTGCATCGGTAAATTCTTCAACACGTACCACAAAAGCAAAATTCTCGCCTTTAATGGGTTTGGAAGTTTCGCCTTGATTCATCGAGAATACTTCACCCAGTACACGTGGCTCACGGCCAGCTCCTGGTAAATTGTATGTAAAGAAAGTGATATCAGAGGCTGTATCAACCTTTGCGTTCAAATTCTGAGCAAGGGCTGCTAGATTGGTAGCACCAACTTTTGACATCTTTTCGGCAAGCATTTCTATTTTTTTCTCCTTCTTAATCATTGGCTCAATGCTTTGCTTCAAATCTTCGAGTGATGCAATTCCTTTAGCTTTGATTTTTTTAAGGTTTACAACTACATATTTTCCATCAATATCTTTCACATCCGAAACATCACCTGCTTTTACGTCTTGGCTAAACGCCCAACGAACAACTTCCCTTCCGGTTTCAATGCCTGGTAGTCCCATTTCCATGGCCGAGGTAAAATCTTTGGTCCTTTTGTTGAGGCTTTGATCTGCAACGGCTTTGTTAAAAGCTTCTGTAGTACGGTTTTGGCCAGCAAAAGAACTTGCTTGTGTGTAAATCTCTTGACGGGTTTTGTTACTTGGGGTAATAGTCTGCTTAACTAAAGCAACCCTTACTTTTTTGGATGGAGTGGTTTTACCAGTTACATTAATTACATGGAAGCCAAATTGGCTTTCTGCCTTGGTAATGTCTCCAACCTTAGCATCAAGCACAGCCTTGTTAAAAGGATATACCATATTGCCATCGGCAAACCAACCTAAATCGCCTTTCTTTTCTTTGGCTGTAGGATCGTTAGAATATTTAAGTGCCAAATCTTCGAATTTCTTTTTGTCACCTTTAGCGGCAGCAAAAATACTATCAGCAAGTTTTTTGGCTTGTTCTTTTGTGCGTTTTACATCTTGTGCGCCAAAAGCATCTTTGTAAGCAATCAAAATGTGTGATGCTTTTAAGGAATCTGGGCGTGTTTGCACGTCAACCAGCTTGGCAATGGTGTAAGTGTTGTTGTCAAGGATTGGGCCTACCATTGTGCCTATTGCTGAGTTGAATAATATCGAATCGATTTGTATAGGTAGTGAACCTTTTTTCTTAAAGGTGCTATCGTAGCGCTCTTCGGAGTTGAAGTTTACAAAGTCAACCAAATCATTGGCGGCTTGCATGTCAGTATAAAGCTTATTAATTGCCTTTGACGCTTCTTCGCGGTCAGCGGCCGAGGGCTGAACTTCAAAAATCACATAGTCTAAATCACGTGATTCTTCTTGTTCATAACTCTTTTTGTTCTTCTCATAGTAAGCTTGGTAATCTTTATCGGTTAGTGTAACAGCACTATCAGAAATAAGTGTAAAGCTTTGTGATACGTAAGTAAATTTTGCTTTTTGGTTCTTTAGTTGATAGTCTTTTTGAGCCAAAGCTTTTGGCATATAGTAGCCTTTTCCAACTAAGCTCATAAATTTGGAATTGAGCCGGTCTGATTTGATGGCTGTTATAAGGCTTTCTACTTGTTGCTTTACTTCTGGTTCCAGTTTGTCGATGTTCTGGAAAAAATTAACAAGCATCTCACGGCTGAATTGACCCGTTTTGGGATCCGTAAAATTGCTTACGATGTATTTATGAGGGTTCTTACCTTGAATTTGTTCGGTAAGCTCGTCCTCGGTAATGGTAAGACCTAATTCTTCGTAGGCGTTATTCATTACGATTTCATTAACCATTTGGCTCCAGGTGTTTTGCCTTACCTGGAAAGTCTCTTCCGATGTGAGGTTTTCCTTTTTTGCACTTTGTTTTGCAAACTTCAAGTTTTCTTCTACCTTAAGCTCAAAGTCTTTACCAGCAATCTTTTCACCAGCAATTTCACCCATTGGTGGCACTGATCTCCATGTCCGTTTTCCAATATCTCCCAGAACAAAGGCAGCTATGGCCACACCCACAAAAATTACTGCAAGTCCCGAACGTTTTCTAATGTTTCCTAAAATAGCCATTTCTATTAATTTTTATAAAAGGCTGCAAATTTACGATAAGATGTTTAAAGGGCAAAATTTTTTGATAATCAGCTTGTACCTGTTTTTGAGCGCTTTTAACTTCTTAGCCCTGTGTAAGTTTCTTTTTCTTCAAAAAACTTCCGATTTTAGCCACCCATTTCAACGCCTCGCAAGGTTATGAGCCTATATTGAAGCGAGTTTTTAAATCAAGAAGCATCTTTTTATTGAAACATAAAGTAAAGATTAACAATAAGTTATTAAAATTTTTTGCGCACAATGGGTGCTCGGCTTTACTTAACCGTTAACTTAACTTTTTCAATCTTTTTATCCGATGACTGGATAATGCGGAATGTATAGTCGTCCGTTTCAATTTCGTCGCCCTCCGATGGAATGTTTTCGTGTATGCTTATAATTAAGCCACCAAGGGTTTCATATTCTTCTGATTCGGGCAAACTAAGGGTATACTTTAGGTTGATATGGTCAATTTCTGCACGGGCCGAAAATATGTATTCCTTTTCATTCAACTGTTTTTCAACTATTTTGCTGGTATCAAACTCATCATTAATCTCACCTACTATTTCTTCAATCAAATCTTCAACAGTTACCATGCCCGAGGTTCCTCCAAATTCATCCATCACTACGGCCACACTCTTTTTTTCTTGGATAAGGGTTTTGAGTGCTTTGTTGGCTTGCATGCTTTCAGGCATTAGCATAACAGGCTTAAGTACGTTTTTAATGGTAGTAGGGTTGCTGAACATGTCAAATGAATGGATGTAACCAATAATATCGTCAATTGTTTTATTGAATACCAATAACTTAGAATGCCCAGTATCAATAAAACGCTTATTGGCAACATCAATGGGAGTGTCAAGGGGTATAGCAACTATGTAAGGGCGAGGAACCATACATTCACGCAGTTTTATTTCCTTGAAATCTAGAACGTTTTGAAACATTTGTATTTCTTGGGCCAAATCGTCCGAAGGCTTTGATTCGGTAAATTCCCTGATAAAATGATCAAGGTCAACAGGGCTGTACTCATAAGCATGGCGAGGAAGTTTGCTGCCAAGAAAAAAGTATAGAATAATTTCGGAAGTGCTAATAAACAGATATACAATTGGATAGAGAAGAATATAAACTAAAAATATTGGTAAAGCAACCCAGTTTAGGATTTTGTTGGGGTTTAAACGAAATAATGCCTTCGGAAGAAATTCTGCAAGGAAAAGAATGATAAGAGTCGAAATGAGGGTTTGAAGAATAAGGATGCTTGCCTCGTTTAGCTGGTTTAGCCCCCAACTAATCTTTATGGTTCTGTCAAGAACGGGCTCTATAGCTAAACCATATACCACCAGCGCAATATTATTACCTAACAAAACGGTACCCAATAAAGCCGATGGTTTAGTTAAAAATCTTGATAATAATCTGGCTGTCAATATTCCTTGATTTTTATCAAGTTCTATTTTCAGTTTGTTCGCGGTTAAAAAAGCAATTTCGGTACCCGAAAACAAGGCAGATAGCAAAAGTGAAAGAACTATTATAACGTAAGCTTCATATCCCATTTATGGCTAGTGTTGGTTGTTATTCATCAGCGTTTACAAGTATTTCGCCTGAAATTTGGCGTATTGTCCTTTTCTTGAAACCTTCATCAGCCTCAAGGCCTTTGCCAAAAAGTATTTTGTCAACAGTGCGAATACGGATAAACGCCTCTGTGTGAATTTTCTTAATCCGCTGATCCCAAATAAGGAATTCAGTATAAAGCAACTCCCCTCGTTCTTTATTCTCAACCACCACGTTTTTGTGTACCTCCATTAGCTTTCGTTGAGGGTAATTTATGGCATAATTAGCTCTTAAGGTGGTTTTTAGGTTGTTGTTTTTGTCGTAGCTCTGAACAAAAAGGCCTTGAGGAAACACCATTTTAGGCTCTGCGCCTTCAAAACTGTACAATAATGGGCTGGTAAGCCTAAAAGTAGTATATCCAGAATCGGTATAGGTCATCTCGAAGTCCCGTATCATCTCATCGGGCAAGGTATCGCCTTGGGTAAACTTCTGGATGGTCTTCATATCGTTCTCACATGAAAACAGCATTGCCATAACCGTGGCTATGGCAATGACTGAGAACGTATTCCGTGTTCTTAGGTTAAACACAGGTTATAGTATTTAACGAGAGGTTCTTACAGTGGTACTTTCATTAATCCAACACTCAACCCTGTAACCCTCGCCTTGTTTTAGACCATAAAAGAAGATGGTTTCCATTGAAGGGAATGATGCTGCATAGGAACTGATACGCTTGTCAGCAATTGGAGCTATTGAAGGGTCAATGCGCTTGGCAGTCTGATATTTGTCAACTGCTGCCCAATAGGGGGCGCGCTTAGTTAAATCGTTGTCACCACAAGCACCTGCACCTGCAGCATAAGCATCACCAATAAGAATGTATGCATTGCCATCACTTGGTTTCAATTCAAGAACTTTAAGTGCATATTGTTTGGCCAACGTATAATTCTTTTCTCCCAAATATACATTGCCTAACAGTAAGAAGGCTTTAGCTTTCTTATCAATATCGTCGGGGCCAAATAGGTTAATAGCTTCTTTAAGGTATTGAGCCGCAACTTCGTATTTCTCTTCTTTTAAATACTTGCGAGCCATAAGGTAGGCCGAAGTAGCTGAAGGCTCGAGCTTGTGAAGGTTTTCGGTAGCACCAAAGAATAAAGGCGAGTCAGTACATTTCTTTTTGTCAAGGATTTTCGTAATCTTCTTGAGCAGGCTCGCATCATTGGGGTTTTGCTCAAACTTTGGGGTATAAATGGCTACCAAATCTTCGCAGGTTGCAAAAGGCTCAAACAAAAACTCAAGGTTGCCCCTAGCTTGGATATAAACTGATTGGGCTGTGGAATCGTTAGCATAGTAGTTGATATTGTTTTCAATCAAATCGCTCAGTTGGTCGTAAGTGTCAATAACCACGGTTTTTTCGGCTTTTCCATCTTTCACCATTTTAATGCCAACCTGCATAATGGTTACTATACCTTCAACCATAACGTGGGTGCTATCAACCTTAATAGCATTTTGAAGAATTTCGAATGCTTTGCCAGCATCATTAGGCCTATAGTTGAAGTAATCCATTCCTTTACGGGTTAAGATTTCGCCAACTTGGTTTTTCTTTGTGGTTGGGCTTATAGGAAAGTTTTTTATTCTTAAATCATAAATAGCTAATAAAGAATCAATTGCCAATTCACGTGCTTGAGGATCTTTAATGCTTTGTATGCGGCTATCCATTATCTTAATGCCATCAACATAAGGTGATAGTTTTGCACATGGGCAGTTTTCGATAATCCAACGCCATGGGGTGTAGGCATCCTTGTAGTTTTTTTGCTTATAAAATTCGCGGTAAAGCGATAAGTTGGTCACACAAGTAATGCTATCGGAACCAAACTTAGCCGAGCCACTGCATTGCGAAAAGGCTGGCTTCTGAAATCCCAGGAGTACAACTGAGATAAGGCTTAAAAGGACAATACGGGTTTTCATAGTAGTTCAAATTTTCAATAGAAAGTATTTCAATTAGTTATATTTTCGTTTAACAAACCATCGTTCGGTTATGGATATACCCAACCTAAACTGTATAAAGTTATCTTGTATAAGGTTGTTCTCCACAGTGCCCCTTTTGCCTATTTCCATTCCAAGGTTAACCGTGGTTGCTAAGCGTTTTATTGGCAACCCAAGACCAAAACTCAGGCCAAATTCATCAACCCCAGTGTTTTTTAATTTAAGGTAAGACTTAGAATAATGGAAACCAGCACGATACCTAACTTTTTGCCAGTATTTGGAAATACTAGAGGAGCTTGGTATCAGTTCTCCCCCAACTTTAATTTTTAGCGAATTGCGCAAACTATCCGAAACATCATTTAGCTTATAATCTTGCCAAAAACCATATTCAATATCCGCACCAACAAGCCATCTTTCCGCTTTCTCAAGAACAAAGCCCCCACCTAAAACCATTGGTAGGTAAAGGTTTCCATCAGTAGGTGCTTGGTAATAGATCGTATCTTTATAGTATTCATTCGAATTGTTAAGGCCACCAAAAAGCGTTTCAACCAGTTCTTCGTTGGTAATTGCCATGTTTTTACCATGCCCATAGGTTAAACCAGCCGTAAACCTTTTGCTTTTGCCAAAATACTTGGTGTACTGAAGGCCAGCTGTAAAGTTAACGTCGCCAATAAATATATTGCGTTTTACCCTTGTGTTAAAAACATACGATGAATCTTGAAAGCTTAGAATTCTCGAGTTTTCTAGGTTACCATTTAAATACCAAGCATTTACCCCTAGAGAGAGGTTTTTGGTAAGTTTAAAGCCTGTCCCAATATAATATTGGGTTGTACCGCCATCACCAGAAAAAACTTGATTTACTTCGCCATAAAAGGGATCGGTTTCGAGGTTATAAATGTTGTAACCTATCATACTGTAGGGTAAAACACCAAAACTTGCACTCATCCAATGGGTTATAGGAAAGCCAAAGGTCAAGTACGATAGTCCGGCATTACTGGCTTGCTCTGACGTGGCTTCGGTTTTATGAGTAGTGAAATTTGAATACATAGCGCCCTCAAAAACAAACGATAAGGAGTCGAAAGCGGTGTAAGATGCAGGGTTTTGGTGGTTGATGTTGTAATAGCCACGCATACCTTGTGTAATGCCTCCCATCGAGAAATTTCGTGTGTTGGTATTGTTCGAGAGATCGCCCAGCCCATAGTTGGAATAAGCTGAGTTATAATTAGTTTGACCGAAACTTTGTGCTATAGGAAACAGCAGAAAACTCAGTGCAAGTACGTAACTAAACCGATAGTTGGTTTTCATTAAATAGTAAGATTTTGTTAAGTCCCTCAAGAACAAGATTTGGGACTGCAAAGATGTTATTTTTTAGTCGTTTATCAAAATAATTGAGGTCTCCACCACTAACAAATACGTTAATATCGGGATATTTTAACTTCAAATGCTCAATAAAACCGTCAATTTCAAACGCAATTCCATTGAGTACCCCTGATAAAATCGATTGGTGGGTAGTAGCTCCCGTTAACTCATCAAACGGCTGTAAGGGTACTAACGGCAACTTCTTGCTGAAAGTATTTAAAGCTTTGAGGCGCATTTCTAGGCCCGGAGATATTGCACCTCCTTGGTAAACCTTATTTTTATCAACAAGATCATAAATTATGCATGAGCCTGCTATAATCGAAAGCGAAGTTTGATTGGGCGACCGATAGGATATGGCCGTGGCAGCCGCAATGCGATCGGCACCCAATGTTTCGGGTGTTTGGTAATTGAGCGTTATTGGCAGGGGCATAGCATAAGATAGTTGAGCAAACCTATAATTTGCTGTTAAGTAAGTAACTAAACTTGGCTCTACAGGTACTACCGAGGCCATTAAGCATGAAAATGGTTTTACGGTTGCTTGTTGGTCAATAAAGCTGTCTAAAAGATCAGGCCTCAATTCAGGATGTATAATAATTGATTGTAATTCAGCATTATTAAAAATGGCAGCCTTTTGATTGGTATTACCTAAATCAAGCACAAGGGTGGTCATAGCGCAAAAATTTGACTGCAAAAGTACGGGTGGAATCCGCAATTCTGGAAAAAAAATTTGGAGATTATAAAAATGGATGTATCTTTGCACCTCCAATTACGACGGTGTCGTAGCTCAGTTGGTAGAGCAACGGACTGAAAATCCGTGTGTCGTTGGTTCAATTCCAACCGACACCACCGCTAAGAATAAAATAGCCTCCAGTTAGGGGGCTTTTTTTATTTTACCAAACCCATCAAAATTTCAGGCATTGACTCGATAGAAACACTGTAATCGGGTTTTAAAAGCGATAGTACAGATTCAGGCATGGTTTTTACATAAGCCGTTTCTGGATCTTGGATAATAACCAATCCACCGTTTTTCTTAATTGTTAGGGCACCCTTGCTCCCATCGTTGTTAGCACCAGTTAAAACTATACAAATCAAATTTTTGCCATAAGCATATGCCGCTGTTTCAAATAGAACATCAAGCGAAGGACGGGCATAATTCACTTTTTCATCAACGCTTAACGAAAGCGTAAAGTTCTCTTCAACCATCAAGTGATAGTTTGGAGGAGCAATATAAACCGTATGGCTTTTGATGGCCTCTTTTTCTTCGGCCTCTTTAACCGTATATTTTGAAAGATTATCAAGATGTTGTGCCAGGTAATTATCAGAATGTGGGCTCAAATGCTGCACTACCATTATTGGAAGCTTAAAGCCCAAAGGGATAGCCCCCAGTAGCCGCGACAGGGCATCGAGACCGCCAGCCGACGCTCCAATAACAACAGCTTTATATGGGTTTTTAGGCTTCACAAGGTGTTTTTATATGAGTATTCCTTCTTAAATATCTTTTCGTTTCTGTTAATAACAGAAAAGTGTTGCCCATGTTCTGAAAATTGTATGTTTTCCTTCGAACCAAGGCATAAAACCCCCCCAGGTATTAGGCTTTCAAGAAATAAGCGTATTACCCTGTCTTGAAGGTCTTTGGTAAAATAAATGAGCACATTTCGGCAAAAAACAATGTTAACCTCGGCAAACACACTATCCGTTACAAGGTTATGATCGGCAAATACAATGTTTTTTTTAAGGTTTTTATCTATTATAACGGAGTTGTAATCAGCATCATAATAGTTTGAGAAAGATTCCTTACCGCCTGCTTTTTGATAATTATAGGTGTACTCTTTGATCTTATCTATTGGATAGATACCATCTTTTGCCGTTTTAAGCACTTTTTGGTTAAAATCGGTGGCATATATCTGCGAACGGTCAAACAAGCCTTCTTCTTTCAACAGTATAGCCATTGAATATACTTCCTCGCCCGTAGAACAGCCTGCATGCCAAATCTTAATAAACGGGTATGTTTTTAGAATTGGTATAACTTGTTCTCTAACAGCCTTATAAAAGTCTGGGTCGCGAAACATTTCGGTTACGTTTATCGAGAAATCGTACAGAACCTGTTGGGCAAATGCCTGATCATACAGTATCTTATATTGCATCTCTGATAAGCTGCTGCAATTGGCAAGATTCATCCTATGAAGTAATCTCCGCTTAATATGGGCTTGCGAATAACTCCTAAAATCATAGCCATATTTGAGATAAAGAGCTTCTAATAAAAGCTTTAGTTCAATATTGAGGTTTTCTTGGCTCATAATTGCTAGGTTTACTTGAAATGTTTTTAATTAGGTTTTGAAGCTCATCGGGTTTAAAGGGCTTTGGTAAAAAGCCGTTCATGCCCTTCGACAAATACTCATCTATGGCTTCTTTTATTGCATTAGCGGTTAAGGCAATAATGGTTACTCCGGGTACAATTCCTTTTTCTTGTTCGTATTCACGAATGGCTTGCGTAGCCTCAAGACCATCCATTTCAGGCATTTGTATATCCATCAAGATGATATCGAATGGTTCGGCCTTGTAAAGTTCTAAAGCCTGAAGTCCATTTGAGGCTATTTTAAACGAGCATCCCAGGTTTTTGAGGGTGTAAGTAGCCACTTTTTGATTGATGAGGTTATCCTCGGCTAAAAGGATTTTTTTAGGTTGCGATTCAATAGGTTCATTTTTAGGCGGCTTCAACAGCTTAAGTATTTCTTGTTCGTCAGTTACTTTGTTAAACACAATCGTAAAATAGAAATCAGAACCACTGCCTTTTTTACTGGTAACGCCAATATTGCCGCCCATCATTTCAGTCAAACTCTTGCTAATTGCCAATCCAAGCCCGGTCCCACCATATTTGCGGGTTGTTGATGCATCGGCTTGCGAAAACGATTTAAACAGTTTTGACAGGTTTTCTTCATCAATGCCTATTCCGGTATCTTTTACATCAAATTTAAGTTTTATGTAATCGGCAGCTTCTTCAAGTACCCGAACTTCAATGGTTATGTTTCCTTTTTCGGTAAACTTAACAGCATTGCCAAGCAAATTGCTGAGGATTTGTTTTAAACGCACCTGATCACCTTTTACATATTTAGGCACGGTTTGGCTTTGTGTGAGTTGCATTTTTATTTCGCTACCAAGTAATCTAGGTCTAAAAATGGTGATGGTTTCATTAAGGGTATCGGTAAGGTTAAAAGCAATGTTTTCTAAATCAACTTGGCCCGATTCAATCTTCGAGAAGTCAAGGATATCGTTGATAACAGTAAGAAGGTAATCGCTGGATATGGAAATGATATCAAGCATTTCAGTTTGTTCATTGTTTAAGTCAGTTCGTTTCAGCAAATTGGTCATACCAATTATACCGTTTAGAGGGGTCCTGATTTCGTGGCTCATATTGGCCAAAAACATTGATTTTGAATTGGTTGCTGCTTCTGCTTTTTGTTTTTCCTGCAAAAACTGTTCGTTCTTTCGTTGTAGCTCGTTGGTGCGTTGTTTTACCAACTCTTCTAGGTTTACCTTGTGTTTATACAGTTCTAAGAATACCTTTACCTTGCCTTTAAGTATTTCTGGTAAAATGGGTTTCACAATAAAGTCAACAGCACCGGCTTCAATACCCTTTACAACATGAAATTCTTCTTTGTAAATTGCAGATACATATATGATTGGGAGGTTTTTCGTTCGGTTTACCTGCCGCATCAACTTCACAGTTTCGTATCCGTCCATATCGGGCATCTGAATATCGATAATGGCAAGGGCAAAGTCATGCTCAAGGCTTAACGCAAGTGCTTCGTTACCCGATAGGGCACGGTTAAATATTACCTCAAAGTCGCCCAAAACGGCTTCAAGGGTTATAAGGTTTTGCTCCTTATCATCAACTATAAGTATTTTGGGTTTATTTGTATCCATCGTTTTCTTATTTATATAACCAGACCCTTAATAATGAGAGAAGCCTTGCCGTGTCAACGGGTTTGGTAAGATAATCATTTGCACCAGCGGCTATACACTTTTCCCTGTCATCTTTCATGGCTTTTGCCGTTAGGGCTATGATGGGGATTTTTTGGAGTTTAGGGGCTTTCCTTATTAGGCTTATAGCCTCATAACCATCCATTTCTGGCATCATAATATCCATAATAATGAGGTTGGTATCCGTATTTTTCTCCAGTTTTTCAATTCCATCGCGTCCATTGCGGCCTACCACTATGCTCATACCCTTTTCTTCGAGTACACTCGAAAGGGCAAATACATTTCGCATATCATCATCCACTACCAAAATTTTCTTGTTCTTGAATACATCTTCTTTATCTTGAAGCATATCAAGTTGTTTTTGTTTGTCTTTTGGCAAGCTGGCTTCTACCCTATGCAAGAAAATTGATGTCTCAGCCAATAATCGTTCGGGTGATTTTGCCCCTTTTATGATAATACTATCCGCATATTTTTTGAGCATAGTCTCTTCTTCTTGGCTCAAATCTTTTCCGGTGTATATAACTATTGGTATGCGAGAGATGGCTTCGTTTTTCCTGATTTTTTCAAGCACCTCGTAACCACTCGATCCTTTAAGCCCGAGATCAAGTATGATACAATCAAACTGTTCTTGCTGAAGGAGTTCATATGCCTTGTCGCCATTATCCACAGCAATGGTGCTAACATCTTTATCGCCAATAAGTTCTTTGATGCTTTTACGCATATTGGCATCATCTTCCACAATCAATAATCGTCGTACTTCTTTCGAGATAAAATCTTCGATCCGTTTAAAAGCAGTGGTTAGTTTTTCGAGGCTTACAGGCTTCGAAAGAAAGCCAATGGCCCCCATTTTCAAGGCATCGTTCGATTCTTCGTGAGCTGACATGAAATGAACCGGAATATGACGTGTTTCAGGGTTTTCCTTAATTCGGCGCAGCACTTCATACCCATCAATGCCGGGTAAGCCTATGTCAAGTATAATTGCATTAGGTTTATAGAAATCAGCGTAGTGCAAGCCTGTTTCGCCCTCGTGGGCCATAATGCATTTAAAGCCTTTTTCAAGGGCTAGGTTGTAAAGCACCGAGGCAAAATTTGTGTCATCTTCAATAATCAACAAAATTCGGTCGCCAGGGTGTAGGTTATCGCGGTCATCAGGAATTAACTGGCTAACAATAGCTGGGGTACTTTTAGGTTGAGTTGCATTTTCTTCGGCTCTGTGTTCTTCTTGCGACTCTACGGTTGTGTTGGCCAAGGCAAGATCAGATGCTGAAACCGCCAAAGGAAGATACAATGTAAACGAGCTCCCCTCCCCTACCCTACTTTCTAAATGTATCTCGCCATCAAGAATTTGCGCAAAGCTTTTCGAAATAGTTAATCCCAACCCAGTGCCTCCATATCGGCGGCTGGTGGTTCCATCAGCTTGTTGAAAGGCTTCGAAAATAACCTGCTGTTTTTCAGGTGCTATTCCAATACCAGTATCCGAAATAATAAAAGCAATGGCATCGTTGGTGGTTAATGTGGCGCGTTTGAAGGTTGTGCTAGGTTTCGGCTTGGCTATTGTAAGCTTCACCATTCCCTTGTCAGTAAATTTAATAGCGTTTGATAGTAGGTTCTTAAGAATTTGATTTAGGCGCTTATAATCTGATAAAAAGAAAGAAGGAAGGCTTGGATCAACATGGGTTTCGAAGGCAATACCTTTTTCTTGGGCAATATGCATAAATGCCTTTTCGGTCCATGAGGCGAGTTCGGTAAGTACAATACGTTCTGGATGAATATCAATGCGACCTGATTCTATTTTTGATAGGTCAAGTATATCATTTATAAGCGAAAGCAAATCAGCACCCGATGAATTGATGGTTTTGGCGAATTCTATCTGCTTATCAACCAGGTTGCCATTTTTATTATCAGCCAATAGTTGCGATAAAACCAGAATACTATTGAGTGGGGTTCGTAATTCATGGCTCATATTGGCCAGAAACTCCGATTTATATTTACTGGCCGCTTCAAGGTCACTGGCTTTCTTTTCAACTTCTTCCTGCATTAACCTAAGCTCCTGATTCTTTTTAGTAATCGTATCCCGTTCTTTTTCAAGGGTTCGTGTACGTTCTTCTAGTTCTTCATTCGTAACACGAAGTTCTTCTTGTTGCGATTGTAAGGCCTCTTCCGAGGCTTTAAGTGCACGTGTTTGCTCCTCAAGTTCTTCGTTGCTTTGCCTTAATTCTTCTTGCTGTACCTGAAGCCTTTCGGTTTGTTCTTGCGTTTGCTTGAGCAGTAGCTCGATTTTGCTGCGAGTTTGGGTCGAGTTTATCGAAATGGCCGTATTTTCGAGGGCCGTGGTAATAAATGTCTTCTGTATCGAAGTAAAAGCTTCTTGCTTACCTAATAAAATAACCCCAATTAACGAGTCCTCAAAAATAAGGGGAGCCGTAAGTATGTAGGTTGGAATGCCTTCTATAAGCCCATTGTTGTACATGGGCGCATCTTGCTTTAGCCCTAAAAATTCAATGATTTCTTTTTCGGCGGCACATTGGCCAATTATACCTTCCCCAACCTTTATCTTACTAAAGTTGCCCCTTCTATCATGATACGCATAAGTAGAGGTCATTTTTAAAAATCCCTCATGGTCAATAAGATACAATATTCCAACATGACCGTTGATTGATTTGGTTATAAAACTGATAATCTCCTTGGTAATTTTTTGGAGCTCTTTATCGCCCCTTACCATATCATTTAAGGATGCCAATCCTTCCTTAAGCCAGTTTTGTTGACTAATGGTAAGTGCATTAGTGCGCAATTGGTCGGTCATATGGCCTAGGGCAATCCCAAGTACATCTTTCTCAGAGCGTGGGGTTATTTTCAGGTCATAATTGCCGGTTGCTATAGTATTAGCCTGATTGGTAATGTCTTTAAGTATTTGTAAGGTTGAATTGATGGCTTTTGATAAGGTACCAATTTCATCTTTTGAGGTGATGGCTATTTCGTTGCTTAAATCACCATCGGCCAGGTTTTTAAAGCTGTCAACAATGGTTAGTATTGGTTTTGAAATAAGTCCAGCAATGTAAAGACTCGTTACAAGGGTTAATGTTCCAAGAAAAAGTACAATTACAACAATGCCCAACAGCAACAACTTCATTACGTAGGTGTTAATTCCATTAACGCCATTGGCAAAGGTTATTTCATAGCTGATGACCGAATTTATAGCGTCGTTTAGCTTTAATGTAACATCTTTATCATCAGGTGTTTCCATATATAGTTTCATATATTTCAACACGTCTCGTCCGCGCTTGTTAACCTCGCGAGCTATTTCAAGGCTTTGGTTAAAGTTTGGGCTATTGAGCTTTAGTAAGAGCTTTACCCGGTTTGCTGTAATCTTTGCGGCATTAAAGTCGTATCCAAAAGCTTCTCCAAACGAGTTGTACAAGGTTTTCTCAAACTCGGCATGTGTTTGCTGATAGGGTAAAATATTCACGTTACCAAATAAATAGGAAAGCTTATCAGCGTATTCTAAATGTGCTAAGGCGCTTCGCAGGTCATTTGTATCGCGGGTAAGCTGATATTTGTAAAAGTCTTTAATACCAGCATGAAAGTTTACATTATGTAATCTGTGTCCCTTTAAAATATAGGCTACTACATCGCTGGTTTTAAAGAAGTAATTGGCGGTAAACCCCACCAAGATGATGTTAACAACGGAGATTGCTGTTATTAGATAAAGTTTATGTCTGATTCTCAGGTTTCTAATAAGTTTCATACGAATCAATTTTTTGTTTTACTGCGTTTTCTATCGTCTGGTAAAGCTCGAGTGGTTTAAAGGGTTTTGTAATATGATCATCCATGCCACACGCTAACGATTTTTCAGCATCGCCCACCATTGCATGTGCTGTCATAGCCAAAATTGGAATGTGTTTGCCTGTATTTTTTTCCAATTCTCTTATTAACTTGGTAGCCTCATATCCATCCATAATCGGCATTTGCACATCCATCAAGATGATATCGAATACCGCGTCTTTGAATTTTTCAACGGCAATTAGTCCATTTTCAGCCGTTTCAACAGCCCAACCGTGTTTAGTAAGCAACTCATAAACTATTCTACGGTTAATAACTTGGTCTTCAGCAACTAAAATACGTAAACATTTTGTTTTCTTTTCTAGGCCTACTGTTGTAGAAGTCAACTTATCTGTATTGCAGAACGCTTGGTTTTGTGTATATAAGGTTATAAACTCCTTTAATACAAATGGTTTTGAAAGGAAGCCTAGATAGGTTTGCCAATTAGTATCCAAGTCAGGGTAGCTTAATGGATTTTTGCCAATAAGAATGGTTTTATAGGTTTTGGCTGTTTGATTGTTCTTTTGGAGGCAATGCGCCAATTCAGCCATTTCTTCTTTATTAATCTTATCAACATCAATTAAATAACAAGTGTTATCAATATATTGGAGGTTCTTTAAAGTGCAATCAGAAACTTGGTGGCAGCTAATACCGGCATTTTGTAAGGTAGCAACCACTGCTCTATTTGAGTGGTTATCGGGTCCAATTAGGGTACAATTAAAAATGGTTGAAGATAGGGGCGCTGGCAATGACGGATTGTTGCTTTGAGCTTTTAGTGGCAAGTGAATGCTAAAACAACTTCCTGCATCCATAATGCTTTCAACTTTAATACTTCCATTCATAAGTTGTACAAGCTTTTGACAAATAGCCAATCCCAATCCCGTTCCTCCATATTTACGGCTTATAGAGGCATCTGCTTGGTTATAGCGCTCGAATAGGCTATTTATCTTATCCGAAGGTATGCCGATGCCGGTATCGGTAACTGCAATCTGGAGTAGAACGCTGTCTTGTTTTTGGGAAAAGCCAATAGCAAGTTCTATATAACCTGAGTGTGTAAATTTTATTGAGTTACCAATCAAGTTGATGAGAATTTGCCGGATTCGGATGGGATCACCAATCAATTCAGGAATCTTTGGGTCGATAGTAAATACCAGATCCAGACCTTTTTGATGAGCTTTTATGGCAAGCATTTTCGAAATCTTCGAACAAATATCCTGAATATCAAAGGGTATTTGATCAAGTTGGACTTTTTCCGCTTCAATTTTCGAAATGTCGAGTATATCGTTAATTATATCGAGCAGCGATTCTCCGCTTTCTTTGATGGCTAGTACTTTATCTTTTTGATTTTGAGTTAGTTTATCCAACATCAACAGTTCTGCCATGCCTATTATGCCATTCATGGGAGTTCTAATTTCATGGCTCATAGAGGCCAAAAAGTTGCTTTTGGCTTTGGTGGCTTCTTCGGCTGCCAATCGGGCTTTCTCAAGCTCCACCACCGTTTGTTCCAATTGACGTGATGTTCGTTTTAAGGCTTCTTGGCTTTTAAAAAATTCGAGGAAAGCCTTGATTTTTATTCTAAGAACCTCTAAATCAAGAGGTTTGTACAAGTAATCAACTGCCCCTGTATCATAACCCCTAAAAATATGGCTGCGTTCTTTATTTATGGCAGTTACAAATATGAGGGGGATTGATTTCGTTTTTTCGCGCGAACGCATGATTTCTGCAGTTTCAAATCCATCCATACCCGGCATTTGAACATCCATAAGCACCAACGAAAAATCATGTTCCCATGTTAGTGCAAGCGCTTCGTTACCAGAAGTTGCCTTTACAATATTCAACTCTGGGCTTTCGAGAATGCTTTCGAGTGTAAGAAGGTTCTCAGGTGTATCATCAACAATCAAAATGTTGAATTTCTCCTCCTTCATAATGGTCTAATATTTATAATGTTAGTATGGAATATGCTTAAAAGCCTACTAAAAAGAAGGCATTTGGCACAACTTAGTAAAATTATAAACAATTAGTGAAATTTGTATGCCGAATCAAAACTTTTTACCAAAGCGGCATTTTTAACACAAAAAAAGGAGGGTATCCCCTCCTCTATTATTCTGCAAGTATTAAAATCTTGTTTTTTGTAACCTCAACCATCCCTCCTGAAATATCAAAAAACGTGGTCGTTTTGTCTTGATTTAGTAGCTTCACCTTTCCTTTTCGCAAGGCTGCAATCAAGGGAGCGTGGTTGTTGAGTATTTCAAACGATCCATCTAATCCCGGAAGCTGCACGAGGCTAATATCAGCACCGGTAAAAATGGTAGTTTCCGGGGTTATAATTTCAACATTCATACAATAATGTTTTATAATTAGCTCTGGGCTATCATTTTCTTACCCTTTTCAATGGCTTCCTCAATGGTACCAACCAGGTTAAACGAAGCTTCTGGATACATATCTACCGCGCCATCCATTATCATGTTGAAGCCCTTAATGGTATCTTCAATTGAAACCATTGTTCCTTTTATACCTGTAAACTGTTCGGCAACATGGAATGGTTGCGAAAGGAAGCGTTGTACCCTGCGTGCACGATGAACAACCAGTTTATCTTCTTCTGAAAGTTCGTCCATGCCAAGAATAGCAATAATATCTTGAAGCTCTTTGTTGCGTTGCAAGATTTCTTTAACGCGTTGGGCGCAGTTATAGTGTTCATCGCCAACAACTTCGGGTGATAATATACGAGATGTTGAATCAAGTGGGTCAACAGCAGGATAAATACCCATCTCCGAGATTTTGCGGTTTAATACCGTAGTGGCATCTAAGTGGGCAAATGTAGTGGCAGGAGCTGGGTCGGTAAGGTCATCAGCAGGAACGTAAACAGCTTGTACCGAGGTAATAGAACCGCGTTTGGTAGAAGTAATGCGTTCTTGCATTATCCCCATTTCGGTGGCCAAAGTTGGTTGATAACCCACTGCTGACGGCATACGCCCCAAGAGTGCAGAAACCTCGGAACCGGCTTGTGTAAAACGGAAGATGTTGTCAATGAAGAAAAGGATGTCTTTACCGCCTGATTTTTCATCACCATCCCTGAAATATTCAGCCAGTGTAAGACCTGACAAGGCAACGCGTGCCCTAGCACCAGGAGGTTCGTTCATTTGGCCAAACACCATGGTAGCTTGCGATTTGGCAAGCTCGTCATAGTCAACTTTCGACAAGTCCCAACCACCTTTTTCCATGTTTTCTTTAAAGGCATCACCATAGCGAATTACGCCCGATTCAATCATTTCGCGAAGCAAATCATTGCCTTCACGGGTACGCTCCCCTACTCCACCAAAAACTGACATACCGGAGTATTTTTTGGCAATGTTATTAATCAACTCCATGATAATAACGGTTTTGCCTACTCCTGCACCACCAAATAAACCAATTTTGCCACCTTTTGAATAGGGCTCAATTAAGTCGATTACTTTAATACCGGTGAATAAAACCTCACGATTAGTTGTTAGGTTTTCAAACTTAGGTGGTTCGCGGTGAATGGGATACGAATTGGTTGCAGCAACAGGGCGCATTCCATCGATTGAGTCGCCTATTACGTTGAATAAGCGTCCTTTTATTTCATCACCTATGGGCATCGAGATGGGTCTTCCTGTAGAAATTACCGGCATTCCACGCCGAAGTCCATCAGTAGAATCCATCGAGATGGTACGAATGGTTGATTCTCCAATGTCTTGCTGACACTCAAGAACCAGTTCTTCGCCATTTTCTCTTTTAACTATCAGTGCTTCATAAATGTCGGGCATTGCCGAGTCAGAATCGAAGGTCACATCAATAACAGGACCAATGATCTGGGAAATTTTTCCGTTTTTTAAGGCCGTCATATATGTCTTATAAGTTTAGTAGGTGAGCAAAATTAGTTTTTTTTGCTTACGCTTGGTAATGTATGTTTGGTAATTCGTTATCTTTTACTGGTATATTGCTAGTTAGTAACTTCGGTTTCGGTCTTTTGTTCATTAGGAGCAAAAACTCTTTTTTGGAATAACAATATAAGCATGATACCAATAGAAATGGCGGCATCAGCTATATTGAAAACCGGCCTAAAAAATCGAAATTCCTCACCACCACCAATTGGAAACCAAGTAGGTAGTGTTGTTTGGATGATTGGAAAATAAAGCATATCCACTACCTTTCCATATAGAAAACCAGCATATCCGCCTTTTTCGGGAAAGAGAACGGCCGTTTGATAATAGGTGCTTTCGTTAAAGATCATCCCATAAAAACAACTGTCAATTATATTGCCCAAAGCTCCTGCAAAGATGAGTGATAACACGATAATCTGTATGAGCTTAGGTTCTTTTCGTATGGTTTTCGTAAGGTAGTATCCAATGGCAATCAAGGCTAGAATCCGAAATATTGAGAGGAATAGTTTTCCTAACTCCGCTCCAAAACTCCATCCAAAGGCCATTCCTTCATTCTCTGTAAAATGGATAATGAACCAATTGCCAAAAACATGGAACTCCTGTCCAAGGAACATATTGGTTTTTATCCAATACTTAACAGACTGATCTACAATAATTATAAACCCAATTATGGCAAATGCCAGCCATGTTGCATTTTTTGGCTTCACTAAATGGTAAGTTAATTTATTAGCTGCCTTTTTTATTTTGATTTAGCTTGGCGTCAATGCTTAAGGTGGCATGAGGCACAATTCTTAGCCGTTCTTTTGGTATTAAATCCCCCGTTTCACGGCAAATACCATAGGTCTTATTCTCGATGCGTACCAAGGCGTTTTCAAGCGAGGTGATAAACTTATGCTGGCGTGCAGCCAGCTTTCCGTTTTCCTCTTTCGAAAGTACTTGGTATCCTTCTTCTAATACTTTAAAAGTTGGTGAAGTATCATTGGTGCCATGTTCGTCGGTATTGGTATAAGCCTCAGTTAAAAGTACGAGATCGTTTTTAGCTTTTCCGAGCTTTTCAAGAATAATCTGTCTGAATTCTGCCAGCTCTTCATCCGAATAGCGGGTCTTAGTTTTCGAATCTTTCGTAGCCATAGTGCTGGTATGTATTTAAGTTATTTCACGTTATGATTTTAAAATTCGGATACGGGTTTTAATGTCGTCCGATAGTTCAGTTTCCTCGAATTCACTGGTAGTTTCATCCATTTCTAGCAGTTGGATTTGGTTGGCCAGAGTTTCTGAGCAAATGTATGAATAATTGTTTTGAATACAAGAATTGAGCTTGGGATGACTGACAATGAGTACGTTAATACGGTCAGTTACCTCAAAGTTACTATCTTTGCGTAGGTTCTGTATTCGGTTTACGAGGTCGCGGGCATACCCTTCTTCTATCAGCTCGTCGGTAAGGGTTACGTCCAAAGCAACTGTTAATGAACCCTGTGTGCTTACCACCCATCCAGGGATATCATCGGTTGTTATTTCACAATCATCAGAAGCAATTATAAGTTCTTGTCCTTCAATTTGAATAGGTAAGCTACCGATGGCCTCCAAAACCCTTATTTCGGTCTGCGATAGTTGTCCAATTGCATTGGCTATACTCTTCATAAGTTTGCCATACTTTGGACCCAGTTTTTTAAAGTCAGCCTTTATTTTTTTAACCAATAAACCGTTGTCCTCGGATACAAATTCTAAGGATTTTAGATTTAATTCATTTAAAATGAGCGAGCTAACTTGGTTTATTTGCTCTATAAGCGTTTGATTGGCTGTGGGTATAATGATTTTGTTCAAGGGCTGCCTTACGCGCAAGTTCATTTTTTTGCGTAGGGCTAGCACCATCGAAGTGATTTTTTGCGCAAGCTCCATCCGCTCTTCCAAGGCTTTATCAATGCAAGTGTCGTCAGCAATGGGGAAATCGGTCATATGAACAGAAATCTTCGAAAAGCGGCCTGTAACCGAGTTCAAGTCTAAGAAAAGGCGTTCACTGTAGAAGGGTGCGATGGGTGAAGCCAGTTGTGCAATTACTTCGAGGCAGCGGTACAAGGTTTGATAGGCCGAAATTTTATCCTCGGTATATTCACCTTTCCAGAAACGCCTACGACACAGACGTACGTACCAGTTACTTAGGTATTCATCTACAAACCAGGCAATTAATCTGCCAGCTTTTGTGGGCTCATAATCTGCATAACTTTCATCAACCTGTTTTATGAGTGTGTTGAGTTCCGAAAGTATCCAACGATCAATTTCGGGCCTTTGCGCTATGGGAATATCGGCTTCTTTATAGTTAAACCCATCAATATTTGCATAAAGTGCAAAGAATGAATAGGTATTATAGAGCGTCCCGAAAAACTTACGTTGTACTTCTGCAATACCATTAATGTCAAATTTTAGGTTATCCCAAGGTTGTGAATTGGTAATCATATACCAACGTGTGGCATCGGGGCCATATTTGGCAATGGTTTCGAATGGATCAACGGCATTGCCTAGCCTTTTCGACATTTTATTGCCGTCTTTATCTAAAACCAAACCATTGGCAACCACAGTTTTAAAGGATACTGAATCAAATACCA
Organism: uncultured Bacteroidales bacterium; assembly: GCA_964552325.1. Classification (GTDB taxonomy): domain Bacteria; phylum Bacteroidota; class Bacteroidia; order Bacteroidales; family TTA-H9; genus CAZKCK01. Next base: position 36,535 of record CAZKHA010000002.1, on the reverse strand, counting down.
AGGTAGCTATGGCATGGAGTGTATAAAACCACCCACGTGTTTGGTCAACGCCTTCCGCAATAAAATCGGCTGGGAAAAATTCAGCAAGTTTATCGGTTTTTTCGAAAGGGAAGTGAAACTGTGCATACGGCATTGCACCAGAATCGAACCATACGTCAATAAGGTCGGTTTCACGTACCATTTTTTTGCCGCTTGGCGAAACCAAGATTATGTCATCAACAATTGGGCGATGAAGGTCGAATTGTTCGTAGTTTTTTGAACTAAAGTCGCCTGGTTTGAAATTGGCCAACGGATTGCTCGCCATAAATCCAGTTTCAACAGATTTATTTAGCTCATTATAAAGCTGTTCAACAGAACCAATACAAATTTCCTCGGTGCCATCTTCGGTTCGCCAGATGGGCAGTGGTGTCCCCCAAAAACGGGAACGTGAAAGATTCCAATCAACAAGATTTTCGAGCCAATTGCCAAACCTTCCAGTGCCGGTGGCTTCTGGCTTCCAATGAATTGTTTTATTGAGTTCGATTAGCCGATCTTTAAAGGCCGTTGTCTTTATAAACCAAGAATCAAGCGGATAGTACAAAATGGGCTTATCGGTACGCCAACAATGAGGGTACGAATGCTCATATTTCTCGGAGCGGAAAGCCCGATTCTCTTTTTTAAGTTTTACAATTATATCAACATCAACGTTGTTCGGGTTTTTGGGGTCGTAATTTGGCTCAAATTCAGGTTTTACAAAACGGCCAGCAAACTCGCCCATTTCAGGTGTAAACCGGCCCTGCCTGTCAACCAAGGTAAGAGAACCTAATCCATAAATTCTGCCTACTTTAAAGTCATCAGCACCAAAACTTGGAGCTATGTGTACGATGCCGGTTCCATCTTCGGTTGTAACAAAGTCGCCAATTACCACTCTAAATGGATTACCATCAATAGGTTGAGCATACGGCAATAATTGTTCGAATTGAACCTCGGCAAGTTGAGAACCTAGATATTCGCCTAAAACAACAAAGGGGATTTTTTTGCTTCCGGGTTCATATTCTTCATAAGCTAAATTGCTGTTTGCTTGGTCAAAGTATCTTCCTAAGGCATCTTTAGCCAAAATAACCGTGATGGGCAAAAACGTATATGGATTGTAAGTCTTGACTTTTACATAGGTTATGTTTTTTCCAACGGCTAAGCCTGTATTGCTTGGTAGGGTCCAAGGTGTAGTAGTCCAGGCTAGTATAAATAGTTCTTCGCTTTTATCGTGAAATAGAAAGGCTGATTTCTCATTTTCAACCACCTTAAACTGAGCCACCAAGGAGTTGTCTTTTATCATCCGGTAACAACCTGGCTGATTAAGTTCATGGGTGCTTAAGCCCGTACCTGCGGCAGGGGAGAAGGGCTGAATCATATAGCCCTTGTACAATAAACCTTTTTCGTAAAGTTTTGATAATAAATACCAAATCGATTCAATATACTTGTTTTCGAAGGTGATATACGGATCAGAAAGATCAACCCAATAGCCCATTTTAACGGTCAGTTCATCCCACAAATCCTTGTACTTCATTACTTCTTTGCGGCATTCGGCATTATACTCTTGAACTGAAATCGATTGACCGATGTCTTCTTTGGTTATGCCAAGTTTTTTCTCAACGCCAATTTCAACAGGTAAACCATGGGTATCCCAGCCAGCCTTTCGGGCAACATAAAAACCCTTTAAACTCTTGTAACGGCAAAAAATATCCTTAATGGCGCGGGCCATCACATGGTGTATTCCCGGGATTCCATTTGCCGAGGGAGGACCTTCATAGAATATGTAGGGAGGATGGTTGCTACGCTCGGCCATACTTTTTTCAAATACCTGGTTTTGTTCCCAAAACTGGTTGATTCCCGAACTTAACTCGGGCAAATTCAAATGGTTATAAACGTTGTATTTAACTGAAGACATGTAGTATATTTATTCTAATTCACTTAATAGACTTTCAACTTTCGATAAATCCTTTAAATCTTTTGACAGCGATTCCATGAATGCCTTTGGCGTACCTTTTATATCCATTAACATTAGGGCATCTAAGCAATAGTTAAAATCTGGATCTATATTAAAACCAATTATCTCGGTTTTCAGCAAGCTTATGTATTGACGTACTAAAATAGGTGTAGTGTATTGAGGATCAAAATCCTGAATAAAGGCATCAAGTTTAGCAAAGTCTTTATTGGTTATGCGCAGAAATGTTTCTATATCAATTTCATTTGGGACTTCAAAGCCTTTTTTAACACGGTTTTTAATATGTTGTGCAAAGGCCTCGTTAAAATAGTTTTTACGTAAGAAAACTGTTACCAATGCTTTGGCCGTGTCGCTAAATTTTCCGCTAATGCTTACGGGGCCAATAAGATACCTATAGTCGTCTTTTACCAGAATTACAAATAGGGCTTTCCAAAGTAAAAATAGGGGAGTGGCTTTGCGTTGATATTCTTTAACCACAAACGAGCGACCTAATTCTATGGCATCATTCATCAACGGCTCTAAAGGCCGTTTTATTTGGAATAAGCTATTAATGTAGAAGCTTTTTAATCCATTGATCTGTAGTAATTCTCTTCCGTAGCCAATGCGATAAGCCCCCACTATTCGCTTATCGGTTTCGTTCCAAATAAACATTTGATGGTAATGTGCATCAAATTTGTCAATATCAATTGATTTATTGGTGCCTTCACCAACCTCGCGATAGGTTATTTCCCTCAATCGGCCAATTTCAGTCATAAGTTTAGGCATAGCACTCGTGGGGGCGCAATAAACCGTATATTCCTTTAACTTAAAGAGTTGAGAAGATTCTAAGGAAACAAGTTCTGTAAGTAATTCATCAACTGGTATTGGTGCAATTATTTCTTCAGCAGGCTTGGTTGAAACATGTTTAGGTTCTTGATTACTCGTAAGTGCAAGTTTTTGTGCGTATAGTTTCGACCTTAAGAAGTGCTTATATTCTTGCAAATCAGTAAAAATAGCCTGTGTTTCAACACTTATTTGCTTACCAACCTGCAGCCTAAGGGTTTTGTTAACCTTGTTAAACATTTCGTTCGCAAGTCTAGCGGTTCGCAAGCGAGGGTGCAACAAGCCAAGCAGATAAAATCTTTTAGAGTTCCGACCCTCAAAATAGATAGGAATAACCGGCACTTTTAACGTTTTAACCAACTTTATAATTTGGTCAGGCCATTCAATATCACTTATTGTTAATGTTTTTAGGCTAAAGCTCGAAACCTCACCGGCCGGAAAAAGCCCTAAACCACCACCGTTACGAACGTGCGAAATAGTATTTCTAATTCCTGAAGTGCTATTAAACTTGTCTTTATGCTCTTCAAATGGGTTTACGGGGATAAAATAGGAGTTAATAGGCTCAATTTTATTTAGCAAAAAATTAACCACTAACTTATAATCAGGCCTTACTTTGGCTATAGCATGGGCTAGGATTATTCCGTCTATGGACCCAAACGGATGATTTGAGATAGTTATGAATGGACCCGTAGCCGGAATAGCTGATAATGCATTTGCATTAATTTGATAATGAACGGGGAGGGTATCTAAAATTTTTTGTAAGGCTTCATAATCCTTTACCTTTGAATGTATTAACGCATCGTAAAGTTTGTTTGCTTTATCCAAAGCCAACCACCGCAAAACCTTCTTTGCCAACCAATGCCCACCCAATAACCTTATAGGTTTGGCTATCGAGAGAATATCGTTAGAGGTTACAAGTGCCATTATATCTGCTATTAATGTTAATTTCAGGTGTTTATAAAACCATGTAAAATTTGGTGGGTGCAAAATTACCAAAAATTTTCCTTCTTTCTATCATCTAAGGTTTAGCAAAGCCAATCGAAGCAGCATTCTACTAAATTTGCTGGAATTCAAATTTATACGTTCAAACATCGTCTTTACAGCAACTTTTATGCTGTTGTAAAGGTTCTCCATGGGCATTATACTTATCTTTGCAGGTTCGCAACACCTGCCCCAATAGTAATTATGAACATTTCAAGGTATCTACTTAAATATTATCATCGGCAACTCTTGATCAACCTGGCAAGGAAGTCGATTTACTTGCTCATTTTTGATATTTTTTATATACTGACGGCCTTATATATCGAAGATAAGCTTTATTTGACCCCTATGAGTAAATCGCTTATATTATTTGGTTTTCTTGGGGTGAATATATTGATACTTGGGTATTATCTGGTTTTTTTGTTGCGTATTAGCCGTAAAGTTAACTTAACAAAACTTTCACGTTTCGGCGAGCGCTTATCCTCAGAGGAATCTCTTAAAGATGTTTATTTGAATTATTTGGAGCTTAAGTTTTTAGGAAGCTCACACTTAGCCCTCGCCGCAGCTAACCAGAAGGAAGGTGTTGTTGAACGATTTGATTTTGGCAATATTATTAACCTTAGGCAGCTGAAAATTCCGTTTGTTTTATTGCTTTGTTTTATCCTAATTTATACTGGAGTTTATTTTCTGAATCAGCAACGCTTTTCTCATTCAATTGAACGCTTAGTCAATTATAATATCCCATTTGCCAAACCAGCAATTTGCACTTATTCTATCTCGCCCGTAGCTTTAGACGTTAATCAATACGAAGACTTTAAGCTTACTGTTTACATAGAAAGTGAGTTTAAAGCAACTGATTTGTTTGTATCTTATAACGGAAACTCCTTTCATGCTGCACCTAACAATGATGGTAGTTATAGCTATGTATTTCAAAAAGTTGACAACGATATCCGGTTTAAACTAAATGTTAATTTTGATGAAATTGGGCAAGAATTTGTGTTAAAAGTTTATAATAAACCGCTTGTTGCCAGATTTAGTACAACTCTTAATTATCCGGCTTATTTAAACATGAAACCAGATGTTTTTGTCAACAAGTATAGTTTCATTGCTCCAGCATACACTTCATACAGGTTTGCATTGGCTACTAAGTACTGCGGGAAAATTCAGCCAGTTATTGATTCAACCACTATCCTCAGTTCAAAAGTTATAAGTGATGACCCTGGCAACTACACATTTGACGTGGCTTCCAGTGTTTCTTTTACACTAAAGTTTTTGATTTACAGCATCGATAAATTAATGGCTGACACCATAATTGTAAGCAGCAAGTCATTACCCGATGATAGACCAGGTATTTATGTTACGGATATTTCACATGATAGTTTGTTTTATTTTAAGCAGTACCGCGTTAATGTGTATGATGACAACTCACTTAAGCGAATAGAGCATCTTGTGTTAGATAAGTACAAGAATATTTTATTCAAGAATATGAGTATAATTGATCTGTATGGTGTTAAAAGCAAAGAGTTTGATTATTCTTTCAATTTTAATTCCTATTTTAATCAAGGACGCGATACCCTCTATACGCTATGGCTATTGTTTGATGCAAATCCGTTTAGACGTGATACAGTTAAAAGCCAAATGTTTACTATTAGCAAGCCTCAAAAGAAACAAATGCTAAAAGAGCTTGATGATTTAAGCGAAGAGTTGGCAAAGCTCTCCAACAAAAGCAAATCATTAAATACATTGCAGAAATCATTAAAAACAAAACTGCGCAATGATTCACTCGCGGGCGATTTTATGAAGATGGAAAGGATATCAGAGGAACAAAAACTTCAAAATGATATTTTGAATAGTTTAGATGAAAGTGGTAATAAACTAGAGGATATTTCGAAGCAGTTTAAACAGGTTCAAGAGATGGACTCAACTAGTAGAGAGATACTTGAAAAGAAGGAAGAGAACCTGAATAAGATTCTTGATCAGATTAAGGAAAAGATGGAGAAGCTCGAGAAGCAGGGATTCTTTGATGAAAAACGCAAGCAAGAAGAAAAGAAGGTGATGGACTTAGCTGACTTAGCGTTGGAACAGCAGAAGAATTTGCTCAAGCAGCTCGATCAAGCCCTTAAGTTACAGGCAATGATTGATAGTTTGGGTAAGGCTGATAAGTTGAATAGTGAAGTTTTACAAAAGGGCGAGAACCTGAACACGGAGCAGAAAGATAGGTTGTTTAAACAAGCCAAAGACTTGGTAAAGGAAGTTGAGCAGTCCTTTAATGAAATGAATAAGAAAGAGCTAAAGGAAGAAGCTGTACAAAAAGCTGATGAAGCCCTTGAGGATTTGCAAAAATCACTTGACAAACCTTCAAAAGATGGCGAACAGCAAGAAAAGGCGAAGGATGTAGACCAAAAAATTGACAACGCACAGCAAGAACTTAACGACATGCTGAATAGCCTTTTTGAGCAAGAGCTAGAGCTCAATATTGAAAAGGTTAAAAAATTGATTAAGCACATTAACAATCTTAGCTTCTTTCAGGAGGATAATTTCCTTAGCTTTAATGCACAAAAGCGACAAAATCAACTTAACCCTAAGATTCTCTCTGATCAGCACCTTTTTAACCGCCAATTTGAGGTTTTCCGTGATTCCTTGCTTAATTTCCTTAAATCTGGAATGGTTGATGTGGTAGCCTATGTTGAGGCTAGTGATAAAGTTTCGCTTTATAAAGGAATGATAAACACAGGCTTTAAGAACCGAAATTATCCCGATATCGAAGATAAACAACAACGTACGTTGGGTGTTATGAATCAAATTAGCTTAATGCTTTCTGAGAATCTTGAGGACTTCTCGCGGATGCAACCCCAATCTTCGGGTGGAATGTGTTCGAGTAAAAAGAAGAAAAAAGGAAAGTCAGGAGCTAAACTTAGCAACTTAACCAAGCAACAACAAAAGCTTAATAAGGGAAGCCAACAGCAAAGCATGGGGCAACCAAAACCGGGGCAACAAAAGCCGGGTTCTAAAGAGGGTAAAGAAGGCAAAGAAGGTAGTGAAGCTCGTGCTCGCCTTGCCGCTGAGCAATACGAAATTCGGAAGGCTGTGCAAGACTTAATGAATGAAACGGGCGACAAAGGCTTGAAGGAACTGTTAAAAGACGCTGGAAAGAAAATGGAAGCTATTGAGAATGATTTGATAAATAGAGCTATTACTCCAGAAATGCTAGCACGACAGCAAGAAATTGAAACCCGCTTACTTGAGGCTGAAAAGGCTGAACGTATGCAGGAGATGGATAATCAGCGAAAGTCAACCGAGTTTAAAGATGAGCAATCGGTGATGAATTTAGATAACTTTAAAGTTGGAGAGATTAATTCCAAAGAAAATAGATTGGTATTGAAACCCGACCCAATAAAGTTGCGTACCTATTACCGAAAATATACAAGTTCTCTCAAAACCCATTCTAAGTAGAAATATGCAAGCCCTTCAAAATGTCTTAATTAAAGGTAAACCCGATGCTGTGTTTAGATCTATGCTCGAAACAGAAGTAGATAAGGCCTGCAGCGGGCTATTCATCTCTAATTCGTATTATTCTTGTATTGCCCTAGCCGTATTTGAGGTTAGTAGCATTGAATTTATACAACAAGTTTTAAAACTGTTACCTAACGAGATAATTTTTAGTGCACACAACACAAATAATAGACTTGTTTTTACATTACAAGTCAGTTCATATGAGCTATCACCTTCAGTTGAATTTGAGAATGAATCAGCGGTAGTTGAAAGTTTAGATTTAGTTAAAAGCATTTGTGATTCTGTTGTTATTGATAATTATAATCATTCAATTTCATTGGTATTTGATATTTTATCTTTTACTAATAGCAATAGTATTAGGCGTACGAAGTTTTTACAAATGTACTTTGATAGCAACATAGTAAGCAAGGAAATAGTTAAATGAAAAGAGTCAACTTTTATTTTGATGATGTATCTGATAATTTAAAAGATAAAAGGGTTTTATCTAATTTTATTAATACTGTTGTATCGGAAGCAAATAGAAGTATTGGCCCGTTAGCATATACTTTTACTACGGATCAAAAGGTGTTAGAGTTAAACAAACAATACCTTAAGCATAAAACACTAACTGACATTATTACATTTGATTATACTGAAGGTACAACCTTAAGCGGTGAGATTTTTATAAGTGTAGAAAGAGTGAAGGAGAATAGTGTTAAGTTTGGAGATTCTTTTAGTAATGAGCTTTTGCGTGTTATTTTTCATGGGTTGCTACATTTGTTAGGAAATAAGGACAAAACAGACGAGCAATCGACTAGGATGCGAGAGCTGGAAAACGACCTAATGGCCAGATTTACAGCGTATAAGACGATTGTTTCACGTGAAACACTAAAGACTTGAAGATAATGTTTGACAAATATGATGTAATTGTTGTAGGAGCCGGGCATGCAGGATGTGAAGCAAGCGCGGCTTCTGCCAATATGGGAAGTAGGGTGTTGTTAATTACCATGAACATGATGGCCATGGGTCAAATGTCCTGCAATCCATCGATAGGCGGGGTAGGGAAGGGGCAAATTGTTCGTGAAATTGATGCCATGGGCGGTTATACTGGTCTGGTTAGTGATAAAAGCATGATACAATTTCGGATGCTTAATAGTTCAAAAGGGCCAGCAATGTGGAGTCCTCGTGCGCAAAACGACCGAGTGCTTTTTTCAATAGAATGGCGTAATGCACTTGAGCAAATCGAAAATTTACATTTCCTACAAGATACAGTTGTTGATATCCTAACAAAAGATGGGGTTATACAAGGTGTTCAAACGAGTTTAGGATATACTATTTATGCCAAGTCTGTAATACTTACTAATGGCACTTTTCTTAATGGAAAGATACATATTGGAGAAAGGAATTTTTCTGGTGGACGTATGGGCGATCGCAATTCAATCGGTATAACTGAAAGTTTGCAAAATTTAGGTTTTCGTTCCGATCGCTTAAAAACCGGCACTCCTGTACGTGTTGATGGCCGGTCAATAGATTTTTCGAAGTTAATTATTCAGCCTGGTGACCAGAACCCTGGTAGGATGTCGTTTTTAGATTCGGTACAACTTACCGAACAACGACCTTGTTATTTAGCTTATACCAATCAGAATGTCCACAATATCCTTCGAACAGGTTTTGAGATGTCGCCAATGTTTACGGGCAGAATACAAGGGGTTGGACCACGATATTGTCCTTCCATCGAAGATAAGATTGATAGATTCAGTAGTAAGACAGAACATCAACTTTTTGTAGAACCCGAAGGTTGGAATACAATTGAATATTACATTAACGGATTTTCATCCTCCTTACCAGATTCGATTCAACTAGCAGCCTTAAGGCAAATTTCTGGATTTGAACAAGCGCGAATCTTTCGACCTGGCTATGCAATCGAATACGATTATTTTCCTCCTGATCAATTAACAAATACCCTAGAGACGAAGCTGATACGGGGATTGTTTTTTGCCGGACAAATCAATGGAACCACCGGGTATGAAGAAGCGGCTGGACAAGGATTTTATGCCGGAATTAATGCTCATCAGGCTGCTCACAGTTTACAAGCATTTTTGCTTTCGCGTGATGAAGCCTATATTGGCGTGCTGGTTGATGATTTGATAACAAAGACTGTAGATGAACCATATCGAATGTTTACCTCCAGGGCGGAGTATCGAACATTGCTGCGACAAGATAACGCCGATTTTAGGTTAACGCCCAAAAGTTATGGCTATGGATTGGCTGACAAAGAGCGCATGGATAGAATGATTAAGAAAATGAAGTTAATTAGTAAACTTGTCACTATTCTTGAGGAAATTAAAGATACTGCCACAAACACCACCTTAGCGCAAATATTGCAACGGCCAGAGGTTAGGCTTGAATCATTAGTTAAAGATAATACCCAACTTAGCAAACAAATCGGTGAAATGCTAGTTATTGACAAGGAGATAATGACCGAGGTTGAAGTGATAATTAAGTACGAGCCATATATTCGCAGAGAGCGTGAATTAGCCGATAAGCTTATTAAATATGAGCATTTGAAGCTTCCTGTTGATATCAATTTTAATAGTATGCAAAGTCTAACGATTGAAGCACGGCAGAAGCTTAGTACCATACGACCCGCAACTTTAGGGCAAGCAAGTAGAATTGCAGGTGTTTCTCCATCCGATATTTCATTTTTACTGCTTCATTTAAACCGACAATAATTGCTATGCGTATTTTTTTATACCTTTTTAAGCGACGACGGACATTCCTACTGCTTGCTATAGGTATAATCCTTATTTTGGTTTCATTCGGCTTAAGCGGCTATTTTAAAACTTACAGATCAAATTTTGTAAGTTTGCAACAGAAAATTGTAAAAGACTTACAGGATCTTGATTTTATTTCGAACAGATTGGTTTCAACCATTTCAACCCCTGGTTTTGAGTTAAGTGTTTTACCCGATTTCGTAAAAGAAAACAATAACGAAATACAGGTTCAAGTTTATTTTTCCGATTCATTAATTGCCTGGACAGAAAACAGGGCTCAAATTCAACAGCTAACTATAAATAAAACAGTTCAATGTGTGTTTGCCAACGATGGTGTGTATTTGGTTCATTCAAACAAGTACAGCGAATACCATATTGTAACTTACCAAAAAATTTGGTCATCTTATGCGATTAGAAATAATTTTTTAACCGAAAGCTGTTCAAAAGCTTATGCACCCTATAATATTTACATACTTACCGAACAACCGAGTCAGTTAAATATTAAATCGTCAGATGGCGATTTTTTGTTTGGTGTTAAATTTTCTAGTGGCAAGAATTATTTAGATTTAAAAGCATTTTTAGGCTTTTTTCTATTTGTAATTGGCATAATCTTTATATTTATTGCCTTCCTATTAAGTTTACATTATTCGAACTATTTTGCTTGTGCTATTTATGAATGGTGCATTGTAATTGTAATCGTCCTTTTTCGGCTAGTTTTTTTGACTGAATTTCCTGCATACTTCTTTAACTTTCCTGTGTTTTCTCCATATTACTATGCATCAAGTTGGTTTTCAGCCTCACTCGGCGACGCGTTTCTAAACGCTACTACTCTTTTATTAATTTCGTATTATATTTTATATAGAAGCAATTCTAAAGAGCGGATTTTTGGAGTAAAATTTACTAATTTTGATAGGTTTATTACCTATTATTTGTCATTAAGTTGGTTACTAGTGCTCTTTTTTGCCCGAGATCTTGTTTCTAACTCCTCTTTCGAATTCGTTTTTACTAATCCATTTGAAATTTCCACCGAGGTTATTGTTGGACTCTTGTGCATTATTGTGTTACTTAGTAGTTTACTAACTATAATGAATAGGGCTTTTCAATTGTTTGACTTAACTCGAGTTAAGCTTTATATAATGGATTATAGCATAATTGTTCCTTCTACTTTTCTTATTAATTATCTGATTACTAACGAATTTAGTGCATTTACGCTTGTGCCACTGTTAATTCATATTGGCTACTATGCAGTTAAACGCATACAAGTGTTTACAAGTTCAACTGTATTAATTGCTGTTGTTTTAACCGTTTTAAGCCTCTTGTTTTCTGTGTTTTTGTTTAAACTTGTTCACGAAAAGGAACATACCAAGCGTAAATTGCTTCTTTATGCGATTGAAAGTAGGAATAATGATCCTTTAGCATTGGCCAACTTTTTGATGCAGCGGGATGCCTTGCAACATGATGAGAAGTTTATAAATTTAGCGAAGAACCTTACTGACTCAACTGAAAATGAACTTGTTAACTATATTGAGCATAACTATTTTCAAGGATTTTGGTCACAATTCACTTCAAATATTACAATTTGCAAGCCCAATGATCAACTATTTATTAAACCAGAAGGAGTAGAAGCTAATTGCTATGATTATTTTAGTCAAATAACTGGAATACAGCACGATAATGACGATATTGCAGATTTTAAATCGATAAACACAAACCAATGCTTAAACGGATACTTTGGAAAAATTGTAATTAATGAAGCAACTCCACGCGAGTTTGGAATCTTTATTGAGTTTGCAACGCGTTTGTTATCCAACGATTTTTCTTTACCTGAACTGTTCATAGATCAAAGAGTTATTGGAGAACTGAATCTCGGAAATTATTCGTTAGCTAGATATTCAAGTACAAATCTGCTAGCGAAAACAGGCGAATTCGATTTCCCGCAGATACTAAACCCTATCTTCGTTTCACATGAAACAGAGTTTTTCTGTAATCATAATGGATACGATCATTTAGTTATTAAAACAGGAAGCAACGAAAGACTTATTCTAAGTAAACAAATAAATTATTATACCGAAATATTTTCCATTTTTACTTTTGTATGGTTGTTCTTGGTACTAGTATTTTTATTTGTATCATTAGTTTATCGTATTATAACTTTAGGTTCTTTTGCCATGCCAACGTTTTATTTGAGTACTCGTATTCAAATTTTTATAATATTTTTTATTTTTGTAAGTTTTGCGGCTATTGGTTTCTTTTCCATTTCTTTTTATCGCGACTTTTATGAACGTAAGAATCTTGACTTTATCAAAGATAAGGTTCATTCGATCCAAATTGAAGTATTATCTAAAATTTCCAGTACTGGTGCCATAAATTCAGCCAACCGCTCTCGTTTCGAAACGTACCTAGCAAAATTTGCTTCAATCTTCTTTACCGATATACATATATATAAACCGGACGGCTTGCTCTATGCAACTTCACGTCCCGAATTGTTCCAGATGGGTTTAATCTCGTCTAGATTAAACCCTAATGCTTTTCAAACTATTATTAGTAATAGGGAAGCAATTTATGTTACACGTGAAACGATCGGAAAACTTTCTTATTATTCTGCGTTTATTCCGATTGTTGATAACGAAAACCTGGTAACAGGCGTTATTAATGTCCCATTTTTTGCACGACACGCTGAATTTCAACGTGATGTGTCGAAGTATTTGGCAACCTTTGTTAATGTATTTTTGTTTTTGTCTATACTAGCTGTGTTCCTTGCCATTATAATAACCAATTATTTTGTAAAGCCTCTGCATACATTGAGCCGTTATTTTTCGCAGCTTACTATTGGACGCAAGAACATTACGATACCCATTTTTCGAAAGGATGAGCTCGGACAACTTATTGAATTGTATAACGAAATGGTTGTTCAGTTAGATGAAACTGTACATCAATTAAAAGAACGTGAGCGCGAATCTGCATGGAAGGAAGTTGCAAAGCAAGTAGCACACGAAATTAAAAATCCATTAACTCCAATAAAGTTGGGATTGCAGTTTCTTATACGAGCCAAACAGGCCAACGACCCCGACTGGAATGAGAGGTTCCGGTCTTTTTCGGATACCTTATTAGTACAGATTGAATCGATGACCCAAATGGCGAATTCCTTTTCCGAGTTCACCCGGCTGCCAGAAGCTGTTTATACGCAAGTAAAAATTGATGATTTATTAGCCCCAGCTGTTATGGTTTTAAATGAGTTTAAAGGTTCATTTGATGTTGTTAATGGAACAAGGGATTTGGTTATTCAATGTGATAAAATGCAGATTATTCGAGTGTTGGTTAATTTGCTTAAAAATGCAGAACAAGCAGTTAGAGGCAATGAATTAGCTAAAATTCAATTTACTGTAAATCAGATTAATAACGAGGTTCATTTTTCGATTTTTGATAATGGTGTGGGTATCGCAAACGAAAATGTGGATCAAATATTCAAGCCAAATTTTACAACCAAATCCAGCGGCATGGGTTTGGGGCTCTTTATGTCTAAAGTAATAATAGATAACCACAGAGGGAAGCTATGGTTTGATTCTAAACTTGGCGAAGGAACGTCATTTTATATAATCTTACCTATTGATCAATCAGTTGCAGATGCTAACTTGAACCAATCATAATAGCGCGTTTAAATTAGTGATACCAATTTGGTGATTTACGATTGTTCGGCATATTCATAAGCACTCTGTTTAAGCGTAATTTTATGATTAACAAGTGTTAAACTCAATTTTCAGATGCAAGGTCTCATTTGCGCTATCTTTGGGTTAGCCGTTTAGTTTTCGATTTTTCAAAATTGCTTATTTAATTCAGTAGTTAATGTAATCAACACCATTAATCTAATAGTGCGACTCTTCCGTAAAGCCATAACTCTAAGAATGAGTCAAGAATTTTTATGATCAACTATTATCAACAAGTTTCATTGCCATTATTTGTACTTAGTTTTTCTTGGTGATTTTGTGCAGCTTCGGCAGGCTCCGGCACATTTCAACAGGCTCTGTGCATGCTCAGCGAAGCACTTGATAAAAAAAGCACTTTTAGCGGCAACTAAATGCTTAATTATATTGTAGTTACTTTTTTGACTTAGGTTCGCCAGCTAACATTTGGAGCCTACTGCAATTCTTTTTGTTGCAACAAGTAGCAGAAGCGATTACTTAGCATGAATGGTTGGCGTAAACTTTTATAGATAAGATTAAGTTCCTAATAATGTGAGGTTTACTTTAAGAACTTAGACCATTTGTGGGTTTATGGCCTATTTTTTTGTACTTTTGAGGCCGTTTAGCAATTTTAAGTATGCAAGTTAACGTAATTAACAGATCGAAGCATCCATTACCCGAATACGCAAGTACTTCTGCCGCAGGTCTTGATTTAAGGGCAAATTTGAGCGAAAATAGGACTTTAGCTCCATTGGAACGTGTTTTGATTCCCACGGGCCTGTTTATCCAGATTCCTGAAGGTTTTGAAGGACAGATTCGACCACGCAGTGGGCTGGCAATTAAACATGGAATTACAGTTTTGAATGCACCAGGAACTATTGATTCAGATTATAGAGGCGAGGTGATGATTATTCTAATAAATCTTTCTACCGAAGCGTTTGTAATTAATGATGGCGAACGAATTGCTCAACTTGTTGTAGCTCCACACCAACAAATTGTATGGAATAGCGTTGATAATTTAACTAGTACCGATCGAAACGAAGGTGGTTTTGGACACACCGGAATTATATAAGAATACGATGAAAAAGTTAGGATTTTTTTTATTTATATTGTTGAATTATAGCTTAGTAGCCCAAGAAGTACCTATAAACGACGATTCGTTAATTGTTTCAACGGTAGCTGCCCAAAAGCTATCAGAGCAGGGATTATATCTTGATGCCGTAAAAGCCTCTTTGTTAAAAGAAGATGATAAAGCAATTCAATTATTTGAGAGTTTGCTTTCAAAATACCCCAATAATGTACCAAGTAAGTATGAATTAGCACAGATTTATTTGCGCAAAAAAGACTTTACACGTGGAACAGAGCTTATTGAAACAGCAGTAAAAGCCGATCCAACGAATATTTGGTATAAAAAGTTGCTTTCCGATTTTTACGAGTCATCGGGCGATAACAAGAAATGGGCAGAGATTTTAACAACATTGGTGAAAGAAAGCCCCGAAAAAATAGAATTTTACGAAAAGCTCGTAAATGCTAATCTAATGCTGCAAAAACCCAATGAAGCGGTAGCCGTTTTAGACAAGATGATTGAAAAATTTGGGTATTCTGATGATTTAGCCCAAAAGAAATACGTGATTTATGATCAATCTGGAAATAAGGATAAGGCAGCCAAAGAGCTCGCTAAAATTATTGAACGTTCGCCCGAAAAAGCCCAAAACTATTATCTTTTAGCCGAGTTGCTTTATAAGGATCAAAAAACGGATGAGGCTATCGCGGTGCTCAATTCATTAGAAAAAGTGCTTCCAAATGATGAGTATGTTTGCTTTACGCTCGCTGAGTATTATAGGAAGCTTAAAAAAAACGACTTGTTTGTGGAATCGTTTGAAAGAGGAATTCAAAACAAGTTTGTTTCTCCGGATACGAAGGTTGATTATCTATTGGCCTTTTATCCTGTAAATGAAATAAATAACCAGAACAAAGATGTAATAACACGTTTAAGCAATAGTTTAACCAGTATGTACCCTTCTCATCGGAAGGTCGTGCTGCTTAATGCAGATATTAGTTATTTTTATGGTGATTTTAAACGAGCAGAAGCAGCTTATTTAGCGATAATTAAAGAAGATAGCAGTATGTATTATACATGGGAACGCTTACTGTTTTGCCGTTCTCAATTACAAGATAGTATTGGTCTTTTAGAGGCCGCCAATACTTCTTCTATGTTATTTCCATATCAGCCATTACCAATATTTTTTCAAGGAATAGATAAGCTCCAAAAGAAGGATTACAAATCAGCAATCGAAATTTTAGAAAGCGGTGTTAATCTTTTAACTGATGAAAGCATGGGTATTGCAGTTCAATTTTATGCATCTTTGGGTGATGCCTATAATTCGGTTAAAAACTTCGTAAAATCAGATCTTTATTATGAAAAAGCCTTGGCATTGGATAGTTTAAGTAATTACGTACTAAATAATTACAGCTATTACTTATCCTTACGTGGGCACAATCTTGAGAAAGCGCTAAAAATGTCAGCAATTACCGTAAAAACTGAGCCCTATAATGCAACTTACCTCGATACTTATGGATGGGTGCTATATAAACTTGGAAGACTAAAAGAGGCCAAGGAAATGATAGAACGCGCAATATTCGAGAGTAAAACACCCGACGGAACGGTTTATGAGCACTTAGGCGATATTTTGTTTAAACTTGGTGATAAAACGAAGGCTATCGAAAATTGGGAACAAGCCAAAAAACTTGGAGGATATTCTGAATTACTTGATAAAAAGTTAAAAAACAGCGATTTGTATGAATAAAGGAAATGCAGGATATGTATTGTTGTTGCTATTGGCAATCATTCAATTTTCGTGCAGTCCCACAAAACAAGCCTTGCGTGCACCCCTTAAAGAAGAAGGGGTAGGCTTCCTGTTAGAAAAACTTCGTCAAAACGAAACAAAGTTTGCCAAGCTCAGCGGCAAGGCCGATGTTGAATTCAAAGATAAAAACCATGCCGTGAATTTTAAGATTAATTACAAAATTGTGAAGGATAGTGCTATATGGATTTCCATAGTGCCCCTGCTCGGTATTGAAGTTTCGCGCTTAATGCTTACACCAGATTCGGTTAAGTACATCGATCGAATTAATTCACAGTACTTTGTGGGTAATTACGATTACATTGCTAAGATATTTGGCATAAATTTCGACTTTGATATTATCCAAAGCCTTATCATTGCAAATGACCTAAAAACGTATGATAATGAGCAGTTTATGGCAAAAGTAGATAACGAAGAGTATTACCTTTACAATTATAATAGGCGCCTTTACCGTAAGTTCATTAAAAACCAAAGCGATTCTACCCGCATCTTGTTGCAAGATATGTGGCTTAACAACGATAATTATAAGATTACCAAATTTCGCATACGTGAAACCATGCGAAAAAACACCGCTGTGGAAGTTAACTATAAGCATTACAAGCCTATTAACAATTATTTGCTGCCCTTTACTTACGAAGTGTTAATAAAGGCGGAACAGGACATTTCGGTAAACATGGAAATTATTAAAGTTGTATTGGATGAACCAATAAACTTACAGTTTAAAATACCTTCTACCTACAAACCCTTACACTTGGTATCAAATGAGTAAACCTGTGAGGCATATCATTTTTACGCTCCTTGTTAACCTTATTTTTATAGGTATTGCATCGCATTTGTTTGCACAGCAAGATCGCGTAAAGCTTGAAAAGGAAAAATCGAAGCTTGAAAAGGAGATATCTTATACGAGCAAGCTTATTGAAGAAACTTCAAAAAACAAGAGTGCCACACTATCACAACTTAAACTAATTAAGAAAAATATCAAGGGAAGAGAGGTGTTAATTAACACAATGAATAAGCAAATCGCCTCTATCGATGATAATTTGAGTGTTATTGGAACCAAAATTAGGTCAAATGAAAAGATGATCAAAGAGCTTAAGAAGGAATACCATCAAATGGTACTGGCGTACGAAAAACAGCGTCGCTCAAACAATATGTTAATGTTTGTTTTTGCTTCTGAATCCTTCCACCAAGCATATAGCCGTATAAAGTACTTTAGGCAATTTCAAAACTATCGTAAACTACAGATTAATAGAATTTTAGCTCTTCAGGGAGAACTAATTGATAACAAAAAGCTTTTCGTTTCAGAAAAGGAATACAAACGTTTGGTAAAGGCTAAAGAAGAGACGGTTAAGCTTAAGTTACTTCAGGAAAAACAAAAAAGTGACAAGAGTTTACAAAATTTATCGAAGAAGGAAAGAGAATTAAGGAAAACCCTTGAAGACAAAAAGATAGCAGCCGTTAAACTCACCAAAGCCATTCAAAAAGCTATTGAAGAAGAAACCCGCAAGGATATTGCGAATGCTTCAAACACAAAAAAGACGAATTCCGGCTCAAAATATGCCGCCTTACCAATGACTGCCGAAGAGTCAAAGCTGTCAAATAGTTTTAATGAGAATAAAGGTAAGTTGCCTTGGCCCCTAGCCCAAGGTATTGTATCAGAAAACTATGGCGATCACCCGCATCCGGTATTAAAGAATGTTACGGTCCGCAACAATGGAATTAATATTTCAACCAATCGAAATCAGCCAATCAAGTGTGTGTTCGACGGGGTTGTTACAGCTATCATGTTCATAGAAGGTTTTCAAAACACTGTTATTATTAGGCATGGTGAATTTAGAACGGTGTATTCAAATATTGGTAAGCTACAAGTAAAAAAAGACGAAAAAGTAAAAACAGGGCAAGTAATTGGATACGTGAGCGAGGACAGCGATAGTGCAAACGGGGAGCTCCATTTTGAATTATGGAGAGGCAAGGACATGCAAAATCCATCTGGCTGGCTTATGACGAGATAGTTTTCTTGTTTATCAGCCCATTTACTTGCTCACTTAATGTTTCTGCATCATTGTGATGGAACTCAATTTGAATGGGAATATAATAGATGGGTAAATGAGCTAATTGATCAAGCGCATTGGTGCCAATAAGACGTGCGGCATCTTTTTCGGTTGTAACTATCGCCTTCGATTGGGATAGTATGCCATCAAATACATTGCTAATCTTAATCACATCCTTTTCGCTATATACATGATGATCAGCAAATTGACACTTTGTAACATTGTAATTGCAAGTCTTAAGATAATCTTCTATAGGATAAGGATTAACAATACCAGTTAGCAGTAACAAATTCTTGTACGGCGCAATAGCAGTTTTTATGGTTTCGATGTTGGTTAGTGGAACCCATTCACCATAGGTAATATAGGAGAAAAGTACAAGTTGATTTGAGGTAGGTTTTAGCTGAGTTATTAAATGCTTGCGCAGCATTATGGGCAATACTTTGTCGTTTTTTGTAACGATAATAATATCAGCACGTTTTGCACCGCTCCTAAATTCACGAAGCGTACCTGTGGGGAAAACATAATCATGTGCATACAAATGCCTGAAATCGGTAAGCAAAATGTTCAGCCCAGGTTTCACCCAACGGTGCTGATAAGCATCATCTAACAAAATTACGCTGGTTTTAGGGTGCTCCTCTCTTATTTTGCTTATCCCATAGGTGCGGATAGAACAAACTGCCACCACTATATTCTTAAACTTCCTGTAATATTGATATGGTTCATCTCCAATTGATTGGGCGTTAGACGTTTCATCAGCAAATAGGAAACCCCTTGTTTTTCTTCCATAGCCTCGAGATAGCACTGCAATTTGTTGGCTTTTTTCGAGCAAACGCACAAGATATTCAATGTGAGGTGTTTTACCAGTTCCCCCCATCGAAAGGTTCCCCACCGAAATTACAGGAAAAGGATACCTCCTAGGTTTTGGAAATCCCAGATCGAACAGTAAGTTGCGAATAAAGGAAATAAAACCGTACAGCAGGGCGAGGGGAAATAAAAGAAGGGCCAGAATTTTCACGCTGTAAAGATAATGAAGAAATTTTATAAAGTAGGGCTTTTTTTTCTTATACGCTTAATTAACAGTTGGTTTGAATTGCTTTTATCCTAAGTTGAGCCAAAGAGCCAGCCTTTAATATGGCAATGTATTATAAATCAACGATTTGTTATGATAGGGTGGACAAATTTGACCGTGCTGAGCTAATGAACTGGCATTCAGGTTTCGTTGCAATTGCCTTAACTAAAGTGTACTTTTGCACTGGATGTACGAACGAATACCAGACAAAACGGTGAAAAAATTAGTTTAAATGAATTCTAAGTACTTATAAACCAATAGTATTATGATAAAAGTTAAAGACATTCTTGGTACTCTTGAAAAATTAGCACCCTTTGCTTACCAAGAAGATTATGATAACGCGGGCTTGCTTGTAGGTTCTTCGGATGCGGAGGTTAATGGAGTTTTGATTTGCTTAGATATTACGGAGGCCGTTTTAGATGAAGCCATTGCCAATAGTTGTAATCTGATAGTTTCACATCACCCTATTATTTTTAAAGGAGTTAAGCAAGTTGTTGATTCTACCATTATAGGCAGGATAGTAATAAAAGCAGTTCAAAATAACATTTCAATTATTGCCATACATACCAACCTCGATAATGTTTCAAAGGGCGTAAACCTTGCCTTAGCTAATGTGTTAGGGCTGAGCAATGGCCGCATTTTACAACCGAAGGCTGGATTGTTAAAAAAACTTATCACCTTTTGCCCCGAAGCTTCAGTGGATGAAGTACGAAAAGCCTTGTTTGATGCAGGTTGTGGCAATATTGGGAATTATGATGCGTGTAGTTTCAATACCAATGGTTTGGGTAGTTTTAGAGCCGGAGAGGGCGCCAACCCCTATATTGGAAGCATCGGGCAGATTCACTTTGAACCAGAAGTGCGCATCGAAACGATATTTCCTGCACACCTTGAAAAAGCTGTAGTGAATGCTTTGCTTAACAGCCATCCGTACGAAGAAGTTGCATATGATATCTATTTGCTTCAGAATGTGCATACGATGGTTGGAGCTGGTTTTGTGGGTGACCTGCCCCACGAAATGGATCAAGAAGCCTTTTTGCGATATGTTAAGAATAAACTAGAAATTAACGAGTTGAGGTATGCGGGAACAGGTATGCATCCCATTAAAAAGGTAGCAATTTGCGGTGGCTCGGGTGCTTTCTTGATTAAGGATGCTATTAAGGCGGGCGCTCATGCTTATATTACTGGCGACATAAAGTATCATGAGTTTTTAGACTATCATCAACAGATTGTATTGGTTGATGCAGGGCATTATGAAACAGAACGATATTCAATTTCACTACTTTCTGATATTTTGACCGAAAAATTTAATACCTTTGCCGTCCTGATTTCAAAAATCAATACAAACCCGGTTAGGTTTCTATAATTGGATCTAAATGGGCTTGCTTTTTTTATCAAGTGTTTCATTTATAGTTATATAAATATGGAAATTAAAAACATTATCATTACTCCCGAAGGCGAAGAAAACATTGAAATTACCATCGAGCAGAAGCTAAAAGCTTTATATTTGATTCAACAGGTTGAATCGCAGGTTGACCGTATTCGCATTATAAGGGGTGAATTGCCTTTAGAGGTTCAAGATCTTGAAGATGAAATTATTGGTCTTGAAACCCGTGTTGATAACTACATTCTAGAAACTTCAAACCTTGAGAAGAAGCTGAGCGAAAAGAAAAACGCTATTCGTGATTCGGAATCGCTGATAAAAAAGTATGAAGAACAGCAAATGAACGTTAGAAATAATCGTGAATACGATTCTCTTTCCAAAGAAATTGAGTTTCAGGGTCTTGAAATTCAATTGGCAGAAAAGCGTATTAAAGAGTTTACATATGAGCTTAGCCGGGTAAAAGAAGAAATTGTTAAAGCCCAGCACGAGTTGGAAGAAAAGCGCAACGAACTTGAAATTAAGCGCAACGAACTCGAAGATATCGTTGAAGAAACCCGCAAGGAAGAGCAATCCCTTATCGAACGTTCAGAAGAAAACAAGAAATTAATAGAGGATCGACTGTTAACGGCATATACCCGTATTCGGAAAAATGCCAGGAATGGCTTGGCCGTTGTACAGATTGAACGCGATGCTTGCGGTGGTTGCTTTAATAAGATACCTCCTCAACATCAATTAGATATACGGATACACAAGAAAATTATCGTTTGTGAGTATTGCGGTAGAATTCTTGTTGACCAAGAAATTGTTGACTCGGTAAAACTTGGAATGTAGTTTTAACCAAGCAAAAATTGTGGGGTAGCCAGTAGGTTACCCTTTTTTTTATGCCGATAGATTACCTTTGCCTTTCAGTTGCCATCTTCAAATGGTGCGAGAGCTTGTAAAATATGTTTAAACCGCTGTCATTATACCTTCTTGTTTTCTTCTCCCTCGGCTTAGGTGTAAGAGGTTGGTGTGGCTATTCGTACTTTTTTGATTCGAATTCGCGTTTAGCCATCGACAATATAGCCGCATTTAAATTCGACCTTGCCCGCGAACAACTAACCACAGCTAAAAAGCTTAACCCAACCAATAATATCCCGTATTGGGCAGAAAATTACATCGATTTTCTTGAACTGATGAATGAAGAGCGCGAGGATAAATTTGAGGAATTGCTTCCTTTTCGCAACGAAAGGTTAGAAAGGTTATCAAAAGGAATGGAGAATTCACCTTATAAGCAGTTTTGCCAAGCTGAAGTACTAATGCAGTGGGCCTTTGTTCGGATTAAATTTAGGCAATATGTTACTGCTTTTAAAGAAATTGACAGGGCTTATAGCTTGCTCGAAGACAATTCAAAACGGTATCCTGATTTTATACCCAATAAAGCAGGAATGGGTGTTTTGCATATACTAATAGGATCGGTACCCGATAACTATGCATGGATAACGAAATTAGTTGGTTACAAAGGTACTGTTGAGCAAGGCTTGGAAGAGTTAAATACGGCTTTACACAGTGCGAACCATCATGCCGATTATAAATTTTTAGAAACAGAGTGTACGTTTTTCTTGGCGTTTTTATACCTTAACCTCGAAAGCAATCGAGATAAAGCGCTGAAATTCAGAGATGATTATTTAGCTAATCGAAAAATGGGTTTGCGTGGTCTCGAACCCATTCAGGCTTATGCGCTCGGAAAACTATCGCTTCAACTCGGTTTGAATGACGATGCAAAGGAAATCCTTATGTATTGCAAAACGGGTGAAGGCCGTTCAGAATTACGCTATTTGGATTACTTGCGGGGCCAAACGTATTTAAATAAGCTTTCGGATAGCAGCAGGCTGTTTTTTCAACGATATATCACGAAGTTTAAGGGGCGCAACTTTATCAAATCTGCGTATCAACGAATTGCTTGGAGTTATTTAATTGAAGGAGACACCAATCAATACTTGGCTTACATACGAAAGGTTCCTCTTGTAGGCGTACAAGATACCGATTCAGATAAACAAGCTCAACGTGAGGCTACGAAGGCAGAAATTCCAAATCCTATATTGCTTAAAAGCAGGTTTTTAAGTGATGGTGGGTATTATCAACGTGCTCTTAACGAGTTAGAAGCCTTGCTTGCAAACCAACAGAAACGTTGCATACGCGATGAGGTTGAATTGCATTACCGCAAAGCACGTGTACTTGATGATTCCGGAAACAAAAAGCAAGCCTTATTGTGGTACCGTAAAACCATTTTACTAGGCGACAAGCTACCGTATTATTTTGCCGCAAACGCTGCCCTAAAATCGGGGGCCATTTACGAAAGCCAGAATGATCCAGAATCTGCAGCCAAAAACTACAGGGCTTGTTTAAAAATGGATTACGATGAATACAAAAACGGAATCAGCCAAAAAGCCAAAATCGCACTTCAACGTGTAACAAATCAAATGAAAAAGCACAAACAGTGAAAAATAGGTTAATCAACGAAACGAGCCCTTATCTACTTCAGCATGCCAGCAATCCAGTGGATTGGTTTCCATATGGACCTGAAGCCTTGCAAAAAGCAAAAGATGAGAACAAGCTCCTAATTATCAGTATTGGATACTTTGCTTGCCATTGGTGTCATGTAATGGAACATGAATCTTTTGAAAATCAGGATGTGGCAAATGTTATGAATACGTATTTTGTTTCCATTAAAATTGATAGGGAAGAACGTCCTGACCTAGATGCCTATTACTTAGATGCCGTTCATATGCT
Organism: uncultured Bacteroidales bacterium; assembly: GCA_964552325.1. GTDB lineage: Bacteria > Bacteroidota > Bacteroidia > Bacteroidales > TTA-H9 > CAZKCK01. The sequence goes on along the minus strand of CAZKHA010000002.1, from coordinate 12,665 downwards.
GAACCAACGCGGTGGTTGGCCACTGAATTGTATTGCCTTTCCCGATGGCCGTGCTATCTGGGGCGGTACCTACTTTAAACCCGACCAATGGATTCGTGTTTTAAATGAAATTGTGCGCATCAATACAGATGAACCTCATCTATTACGGGAGCAAGCACACACCATCAACAGCAAATTACTAGAAGTTAATAAATTGCAGAGCAGTCAAGAGGATGTTTCGTTAAGCCATGAAACCATCCTTGCCACAAGCCTTGATAGATTCGTAAACCAATGTGATATGCAATTGGGTGGTTTTGCTGGCGCACCCAAATTTCCAATGCCTTTAAGCTTTCAGTATTTATTACGAATGGCTTATCAAACGAAGCGAGCAGATGTGGCTCAGCTTGTTAAAACCACGTTAACCCAAATGGCGCATGGGGGCATTTATGATCAACTTGGTGGTGGGTTTTCGCGGTATTCAACCGATGACGCTTGGAAAATTCCCCATTTTGAAAAGATGTTATATGACAATGCTCAGTTAATCAGTCTCTACGCCGAAGCATTTCGATTTGACCCGAATCCTCTTTATCGTAAAATTGTACACGAAACGCTTGCTTTTATAAAGACGAACCTACGCTCCGAAGATGGCTTGTTTTTTGCCTCGCTTGATGCTGATAGTGAAGGAGTAGAGGGTAAATATTATGTCTGGACACATGCTGAGATTGCCAATGCATTGGGCAAGGATGCTGCTCTTTTTTGTGCGTATTATGGCATAGAAACTGACGGCAATTGGGAACATGGCGTAAACGTACTTTTGCCAGCACCTACGCTAGAAAACGTAAGGCTAGCATACGGGTTAAGCCACCTCGAAATTGAAACTACCCTGCAAAAATGCTGTGCACGTTTGCTTGAAAAACGTCAGCTCCGTGTGGCACCAGCCTTAGATTACAAAGTAATAACCGCTTGGAATGCTTTGGTAATAACTGGGTTTGTGGATGCTTTTAAGGCAACAGGCAATCAAGAATATTTGGAAGATGCCGTAAACCTTGGGCAAAAAACCAACGAGGTATTTATGGATGAAAGCGGTCATTTGTTTCATTCATATACCAAGGGTAAGTATGGAAATGATGGTTTTTTAGATGATTATGCCTTTTTGGCTCTAGCCTACCTTGATCTGGCCCAAGTAACTCAGCAAGCCTATTGGCTCAAATTAGTGGAAGCTTTATTGGGATATGCTATTCGGCATTTTCTTGACCAATCTACGGGTTTATACTATTATACATCGGCAAATCAGTTAGATATAAATGTGCGAAAGCTTGATTATTATGATACTGTAATAGCCTCTTCCAATGCTGCTTTGTGCTTGGCATTTACAAGATATGCACGTTTACGCGATGACACTCGTTTTGCAGGGTTTTCCACCTTGATGCTAAAACAAATTAATGCAGAGCTAAGCAAGCAGCCTACAGCTTTTTCTTGTTGGTTACTTGCACTTTACGAAGTTACATATGGTGTGTTTACGGTAAAAATGAGGGGAACCAACTGGAGCGAAATGCTCAAATCGTTTACAAAACAATTTCGACCCGACTTTTCTATTATGATGTATGATAATCAATTAGATGAAACGATTGAATGCACAGAGGCGTTTATTTGTTCAGGTGATACTTGTTTTCCTCCTGTGCAATCGGTTGAAGAAATGGATTTGTTAATACAATCAATTAAACCATGAGAGTAGTAGCCCAGCGAGTTACGAATGCTTCAGTTGAAGTAAATGGCACAATAACCGGCACGATTGGCCAAGGTTTGCTTGTTTTGGTGGGTTTTGAAGAAACAGATTCTATGGACGATATTGTTTGGATGAGCGGAAAGTTAGCGCGTTTGCGTGTGTTTGATGATGAATTGGGGGTAATGAACCGTTCCGTGGTTGATGTGGGTGGCGAAATCTTGCTTGTTAGTCAGTTTACCTTGCATGCCAGTACCAAAAAAGGAAACAGGCCTTCTTATACACGTTCGGCACGACCCGAAATTGCTATTCCGCTTTATGAGCTGTTGATTAAACAGTTAAATACTGACACAACAAAAATGCCCCAAACGGGTGTTTTTGGGGCACATATGGAAGTTTCGCTCGTAAATGATGGGCCGGTTACCATCCTTATTGATTCAAAAAACAAGGAATAGGCGTAAGATTAAACTGCTTTCTGCAGTTTTTCCATAAATTTTGTTCGGTTTATAATATAGCGGGTATGCGTTCCGCTGCCAATAGTTGCAGTATTATCCCATGCCAGAACGTTAAAGGTGAGTTTTCGCCCGTCCACCTGGACCAATTGGGCTTTACACCATACTGTTTGGTTTACTGCTGTGGCTTTTACATGTTGTACACATATTTCGGTACCAACAGTGCTTTCTTCGGTGTCAAGAAAGGGTTCAACTAATTGAAGGCAGGTCTTTTCGATAAACGCAACCATGGCGGGGGTTGCAAAAACCTCTACCAAGCCTGAACCATACGCATTGGCGGTATCTTTATCGGTAACTGTCATTTCTGCAATTAATTCAATTCCAGTAGGTAGTAATTGATTAGGCATGGTAGTTGAATCGAATCGTTTTCTTAAGGTCGGGATGTAGGCTTAAATAAACTGGGCAGGTAAAAGCGGCAGCTTCAATTATCTTTTTTTCTTTAGCGGTGTACACAAGCTCAGGAAACCAAAAATCAATTATGATTTCGGCCACACGTCTTGGATTGGAAGCCATTACTTTTGTAATTTCAAGCTTTGTTCCTACCAAGTTGAATTGGTGTGTGTTGGCAGCAATTCCCATGATAGAAAGCATACAGCTTCCTAATGATGCCGCCAATAAATCAGTAGGCGAGAACGCTTCTCCTTTCCCATGATTATCAGTTGGTGCATCGGTAATAAGTTCATTGCCCGATTGCAAGTGAATGGCACGAGTACGTAAATCGCCCTCGTAGTGGGTTTTAATGGTTATAGCCATACTTTTAGGAATAAAAAAACCCTGGTACAATGCACCAGGGTTCCTTGATATAGAATGAGTTACTTTTTCTCAGGAGCTTTAGTGTCTGAACACTTTTTTGAAGTCTCGCAAGATTTTGAGCAAGATTTTGAACATTTTGAATCTGATTTAGCCTCTGTTTTCGAGCAGCATTTCGATTTGGCTTCTCCTTTTGAAGAACATTTGGCTTTATGATCATCTTTACATTCTTTAGCGTCAGTTTTTGCATCTGCAGCTTTTTGTGGGGGATCTTGTAAATTGCTAACTTTTACAACTGAATTATTGGCAGTAACAGTGCTAATGCTTGATACTGAAACAAATAAGAAAGCTACGAGGCTTAAAAGCAAAAATAGTTTTTTCATGGGGTTTCTTGTTTTAGAATTAAGCGACAAACTTACATCATTTCAGAACACCTTGCCTGTTAAACGCTTGTTAAAGCTTGTTAATGATTTGTTAAAACAATGAATGCTAAACAAATCCACCATAATTTTGCTCTTTTCCTTATCATAAGTTTATCTGAATGAAGCGATCTATAATACGGCTAATTGTTGGCTTAACCACCCTTGCTTTGGTAGGAACGATCGTAACCCAGGTCTTCTGGGTTGACAATGCTATGAAGTTGCGTGAAGATCAATTTAACAGTCGTACAAAAATTGCCCTTAAAATGATTGTCAATCAGCTTTTTAGGGTACAAGTTGATACAATTGGGGCTAATGGTTACTTTTGTAAGCCAGCATGCAATGCGGCTCATTCAGGTGGTATAGGGTCAATTGATGAGCACTTGCTCGATTCGTTGATTCATGCAGAGTTTGCCTGTATGAAAATTGAGAAAGATTATGTTTATGGGGTTTACAACAGCCATAATAATCGGATTTTGATGGGAACCGTGGGCCAATATGCCGATGAACTGATTGCCTCACCACACAACGCTTCGCTATCATGTATCCATCGTAGTGATGCCTTTTATTTGGCTGTATATTTTCCACATCAAAAATCGATGCTGTTTACTGAATTGTTTTGGTGGGTTTCGCTCTCCTTGGTTTTCCTGCTAATAATATCTGCATCGTATTTATACACTGTTCTTTCTTTTCTTAAACAAAAGCGGCTTTCTGAGATGAAGAATGACTTTGTAAATAACATGACCCATGAGCTAAAAACACCCGTTTCTACAATTTCGTTGGCCAGCGAGATGCTTATGAAATCGAATGTTTACGAACACCCTGACAGGGTAATGAAATATGCTGCAATGATTTACGGTGAAAATACCAGGTTGAAAACGCAAATTGAACATGTTTTGCAAGTTACAGTGCTTGACAAAGATGAGTTTAAATTGAAGCTAACTCAGGTAAATGTTGTAGAGACATTAGATTCGTTGTGCGAAGGTTTTGAGCTATTGGTAAAAGAGAATGGCGGTACACTTATCAAGGAATATGCTAGTTGTGATGTCGTAATTTCGGCTGATGCCTTGCACTTTGTAAACATTATTTCAAACCTAATTGACAATGCTATCAAGTATTCGCCTCAAAAGCCTGAGATAAGGGTTTATGCAACAAAAAGGTCTTCGGGGCTTATAATTGGCGTGGAAGATAAGGGCTTAGGTATAAATGCTCAAAACCAAAAAGATGTTTTTAAAAAGTTTTACCGTGTCCCAACCGGCAATGTTCATGATGTTAAAGGCTTTGGCTTAGGGCTGTTTTATGTAAAAACCATGGTGCAAGCCCATGGTGGCCGGATTAGCCTAAAGAGCGAACCAGGAAAAGGCAGTACATTTGAATTGTTTTTCCCCTTTTCTGGCATAAAGAAACTAAAACTACCTATCGATGAAGCATAAAATCAAAATATTACTGGTTGAAGATGACCCAAACCTGAGCCTTGTACTGCAAGATTATCTTGAAATGCAAGGTTATTCAATTGTGTTATGCCATGATGGAGTGGAGGGGCTTAACGCATTTGAGAACGAACCGTTTGATCTTTGTATTTTGGATGTAATGATGCCACGCAAAGATGGCTTTACGTTGGCCGAGGAGATTCGGTCAGCAGATAGCCATGTTCCGATTGTTTTTTTAACAGCTAAAGCCATGAAAGAAGATCGGATTTCTGGTTTTAAGAAAGGCTGTGACGATTATATTACCAAACCCTTTAGCTCCGAAGAGCTAAACCTTCGCCTTCAGGCTATCCTAAAACGATGCCTCATCGTTAAGGATGATCCTTTTGTAAACAAGCCCGAATTAATTGCAATAGGATGTTACCAATTCAATTATAAAAACCTGTTGTTGGTTAATGGATTGATTTCTATAACCTTGACCCGAAAAGAAGCCGATCTTTTGTTGTTTTTTAGCGAGCATCGCAACGAGCTATTGCCACGCGAAACCATTTTAAACGCAGTTTGGGGCAACGATGATTATTTTATCGGCAGGAGTATGGATGTGTTTATCACCAAGTTACGTAAGTATTTGCGCGATGATAAATCCATTTCAATCAACAATGTTCATGGAATTGGCTTTGTGTTTGAAGTAAAATAGCCGTTTAGGTTTACATGCTGGCTTTTTTTACCGTCGTTAAACCTTCCTCATATTGCTTTATCCTTACCTTTGCACAACAATTGTTTTACTTGAAGGAGCTCTCCTATGAGGAATTTTTTCGCTTTCCGTTTATTGCCGATTGTTTTAATATGCCTGTTTAGCATTACCGTTTTTTCGCAGAACGCGAATATTCGAGGCTTTGTGTATGAAAAAGAATCTGGCGAACCTGTAATTTTTACCAATGTTTTCTTGGCAAAAACTACCTTCGGCGCCGCCACCGATGTTAATGGCTATTACTCTATTACAAATATCCCTGCCGGCACCTATAAGCTAATGGTTACCGCGCTGGGGTATGATTCTATAGCCATCAATCTAACATTGCGCAAAGGTGAGGTACTTAATAAACAGTTATACCTAAACAAGGCAGCATATGCCATCAAAGGGGTTAGCATATCAGCCGAACGCGAAGAAGCTCGAACCGAAACAAAAACTTCGGTCGTAAAAATCACACCCAAACAAATTAAGCAAATGCCGTCTATTGGCGGGCAAGCTGACTTAGCTCAATATTTGCAAGTACTTCCGGGTGTTGTATTTACAGGCGACCAAGGTGGGCAGCTTTATATCCGGGGTGGTTCTCCAATCCAAAATAAGGTGTTGCTTGATGGTATGGTTATTTATAACCCTTTTCATTCTATTGGTCTGTTTTCGGTGTTCGATACCGATATTTTGCGCAATGCCGATGTTTATACTGGAGGTTTCGGGGCTGAGTTTGGTGGCCGTATTTCTTCAGTTATGGATTTGACAACCAGGGATGGAAACAAGAAGCGATTGGCCGGAAAGATTGAAGGAACAACTTTTGGCGCTAAGATTCTTTTGGAAGGTCCGTTAAAAAAACAGGTCGAAAACGGAGGCAGCACCTCTTTTGTACTTTCGGTTAAGAATAGTTACCTTGAACAAAGCTCAAAGGTTTTTTATAAGAATATTGATGAAAATGGATTGCCATTCAATTATTTAGATATTTATGGCAAACTTTCGATGAATTCACAAAATGGCAGCAAAGCCAATTTTTTCGGGTTTAACTTTTCCGATAAAGTCAATAATTACAAAGCACTGTCCGATTTTAATTGGGATGCCATGGGTGGTGGAACCAACTTTGTTGTTATTCCGGGTACTTCACCTGTGCTAATGGAAGGCGTTGTTTCCTATTCAAAGTATAAAATTGCACTCAAGGAGCAGGGCAAAAACGATCGAACGAGCGAAATATCAGGCTTTAATGCCGGACTAAATTTTACGTATTTTGCTGGTAAAGACGAATTTAGGTATGGAGTGGAGATGCTTGGGTTTAAAACCGATTTTGAGTTTTTTAATGCCTACAACCTCGAAGTAAAGCAAAGCGATAACACAACCGAAATGGCCGGTTATTTCAAGTATAAAATGACGCGTGGGAAGCTGTTGGTTGAACCAAGTTTGCGCTTGCAATGGTATGCCTCGCTTGGCACTATGTCGCCTGAACCTCGCTTGGCTATCAAGTACAACATAACAGATAAGATCCGGTTCAAGGCTGCCACGGGTTTATACTCTCAAAACCTAATAAGTGCCACCAGCGATCGCGATGTGGTGAACCTTTTCTATGGTTTCTTGTCGGGCCCCGAAAACTTGCCTTCAAAATTTGATGGAGAAGAGATTACCGATAAACTTCAAAAATCGCAACACATCATAGCCGGTTTTGAGTTTGATGTAACCAGGGATTTGATTCTAAATGTTGAAGGATATTATAAGAATTTCAGCCAGTTGACAAATCTAAACCGAAATAAGATATTTGAAGACACCGAAGAGTATGCCGATAAAGACGATGAATTAAAAAAGGATTTTATAATTGAGTCAGGAGTTGCCAAGGGGCTCGATTTGTCATTGAAATTTGACTACAGCCGGCTTTACCTTTGGGGTGTTTATTCGTTAACTTTTGTCGATCGCTATGATGGAACTATTACGTATTCGCCTCATTTTGACCGTCGTCATAATGTAAATTTAGTTGCCTCTTATTTATTAGGGCCAGGTATGAATTGGGAGCTCAGCGCCCGCTGGAACTATGGCTCAGGCTTTCCTTTTACGCAAACCCAGGGATATTTCGAAAAACTATTGTTTGAACAAGGCATTAATACCGATCCTGCCACCGCCAGTGGTGAACTTGGTATTATGTATGGAAGCCTTAATTCAGGCCGCTTGCCACAATACCATCGTTTAGATTTGACTATAAAACGTAAGTTTGAGGTCGGAAAACATGGTTTAATTGAGTTAACAGCTGGTGCTACCAATGTATATAACCGCGAAAATATTTTCTATTTCGATAGAACTAGTTTTGTGCGTGTTAATCAATTGCCATTTATGTATAGCTTCGGGGCCAGTTATTCGTTCTAAAAGCCTCCATGCTTTCATTAGCATACGCGCAAGCATCTTTTAAAGTATAACGGGTTGATATTGGGGTAAGTTTTGTATTTTTAGGACCGATGAACTCAATCCGTTGTATGTTTTTTCGCCTTCTTTTAGTTGTAATAGCTTTTCAAATAGATGTGATACAAGCCCAAGTGTCTTGCGGTGAGGGCTTTGAATATAAAAGGCGTTTTTCGTTATCGGGAGAGATCTTAAGTGAGGGCTGTGAAAAAGAAGGGAAGCCGGAAGGGTTTCGAAGAAATTATTACCCAGGCAATAGGTTAAAATCGGAAGGATATTTCAAGAATCACAAGGTTGATTCGGTTTGGCGTTTTTACGACTCCATTGGCAATCCTTCATCTGTAATTACTTATAAACAAGGCAAGAAGAATGGCCTTAGTATTCAATACCTGAACGAAACTGTTCTACAGACTTACTATTTGAATGATAAAAAGCATGGCTTATGTTCAAGCTTTGGAAAAAAAGGAGACTTACTGAAAGTTGTTCGCTTTGAAAATGGGCTCGAAAATGGATTTGGTCGCGAGTATGATTCATTGGGTTTGCTGGTTTTTGCCTCAGAATATGCCAATGGTGTTTTCTTGGGCCGATATGTGGTAAATAGGTGCGATAGCAAGGGCAATAAAACGGGCCGCTGGCTTCGTTTTTACGACAATGGCCACCTTAAGGCTGATGAATACTATCTCAACAACAAAAAAAATGGGTATTCAAAATTGTATTCAACACTCGGATTATTACAAAGTGTAAATTTCTATCAACAGGATAGCCTTGTGCAAACTCCTACCCAATTTCCCCAAGATACTTCTTATAAAGAAGGGGTAACTATTTCAGAATCTATTGGCATTGATAAGCCGACCGCTTATTTACGAACAGAAAAAGTTCCTAATAATGCGCATTCGGCCGAAATAGAACCTACTACAAGAAACTTGGCAATCAATTATGAAGGTAAATGGGATAACGGCAAACCAATTGGAAAATGGACTTATTATTATCCCTCCGGAAAATTAATGCAAACCGGTGAATACGATAGGTTTGGATTGGCTAGTGGTGAATGGCGTTTTTATTCGGAGGCAGGTGGCCTTATACGTTTAGAGCATTATTTTAGGGGCAAAAACGATGGGCCTTATGTAGAATATGACGAGAATGGTGAAACTGTTGTTAATGGGTTGTACTCTAATAATCTACAAGATAGTACGTGGAGGTATCATTATGGGGCTTATGTTGAAAAAGGTACTTATGAGCTTGGTTTGCGAGTAGGTAAGTGGACCATAACCAATGTAGAGGGAATGGTTTTATTTGATGGTTTTTATGAAGGAGGCCTTCCGCATGGCAAACAGAGCATTTGGTTTGAAAATGGCCATTTGAGCGAAACCGGTAGCTATTTTTTAGGGAAACGTGAAGGCAATTGGTTTTTTTATCAACCGAATGGTAATGAATTGCTTAGAGTAAAATTCAAGGCTGGCGTCGAAACGAAGTGGGAACAATCAACAGTGGAACCCATCAACCTTGAAAATGATGATAACTGATAAGTTAGGACGTATATTCCAGTTCTAGAGCCAAAATATCTTGTGCTGATAAGCTCCAATCAACCGCTTGTGCGTTTTCGATAATATGCATTTGCGAGGTGGCTTTAGGTATGGTTATTACCCCTGGTTTGCTGGCCACCCAGTTTAATGCTATTTGGGCTGGGGTTTTAGCGTATTTAAGGGCAAGTTTTCCCAATAGGTCGGTTGGTTTTATTTGCAAGAGCTTTCCTTTACCAAGGGGTCTCCAGGCTATCACCAGTATATTGTTTTGTAAGCAAAATGGTATAATCTCCGATTCCATATTTTGCGTATAAAGTCCAGCATTCCTTGCATTTAAGCTGTATTCAATTTGATTGGCTTCAATAGGAGCAGAGCTGTACCTCATGGCATCCTGTAGTTGTGTAACGGAGTAATTGCTAACCCCAATATGTTTTACAAGTTTTTGTTCTACCAATAGGTTTAAGGCTTCCATGCTTTCGGCATGAGGTACATCAGGATTGGGAAAGTGAATTAATAAAAGGTCTATGTAGTTGGTCTTAAGCCGTTCGATGCTTTTATAGGCTGATGCTAACAGGTCGTTTTTGCGCAATTGCGTGTGCCAAACTTTGGTAGTAATAAAAACGTTGGGGCGGTTAAATGCCTGAATGGCTTGCCCAACTATAATTTCTGACTGGCCGTTTCCATAATAGGCTGCTGTATCAATATGGGTTAGGCCTTTTGATAGCGCAAATTGTATTGAATCGATATATAGGTGATTTTGGCTTACCTCTGGGGCTTCCCTTCCTCCCATTTCCCAGGTACCCAAGCCTATGGCAGGGAGTTGGTGATCAGCGCCTAAATTTTTGTAAATCATATAATTAAGTGCTATAAAATAATGTGGGCGTTGGAATTGTAAAAATAAATTTGCTTCCTTTGCCCAAGCAGCTTTGTACGGTTATTTTACCACCCTGGGTTTCTACAAACTCTTTGCATAAGATTAGTCCAAGGCCAGTTCCTTTTTCATAATTGGTTCCTGGTGTCGAAAAGTTTGCAAATGTGTCAAATATCAACGGAAGATGCTCCTCTGGTATTCCAACGCCGGTGTCTTCAACCCAAAATGTAACCTCTGCGGGGCTTGCCTTATATCCAATGGTAATCCGCCCATTAGGTTCGGTGTATTTAATGGCATTTGAAATTAGGTTGCGGATAATGGTCGAAAGCATGTTTTCGTCGGCATAACACTGAAAAGCCTCCGGAATGAGGTTTTCAACAGTTAACTGTTTTTCAACAATTTGGCTCATTAACAGCTGCAAATTATCGGCAACCACAATCGAAGCATTGATATTGTGAGGGTTGTAGTCAATTTCGTTTCGTTGGCTCTTTGCCCAGAAAAGAAGGTTTTTTAATAGCGAGTGGGTATTCTTAACGGTGGAAGACGCGGCCAATAAAAACTCCTTTTGTTCTAAAGGGCTTATTTCCATCTCGGTAAGCAGTTTCAATACGTTACTTACATTGCTTACGGGTCCTAATAAATCATGGGCAATTATCGAGAAAAGCCGATCCTTGGTAGAGTTAGCTAATCGAAGCTCTTGATTGGTTTCTTCTAAGGCTTTTTGTTGGTATTTAATGGTGAGATGTGTCTTTACCCTAGCCAAAACTTCTTCCTTTTGAAAGGGCTTGGTAATATAATCAACCCCACCGGCTTCCAACCCTCTGATTTTATCTGTTGTTGAATCAAGTGCACTAATAAAAATTATAGCTATATCTTTATAAATAGGGTTGTTCTTGATGATTGAGCACACTTCCAAACCATCCATCTTTGGCATCATGATGTCGAGCAGAATTAAATCGGGAATGTTTTTTTCGATTTGTTCCAATGCTTCGGGACCACTTTGAGCCTCTATTAACACCGCGTTTATTCTGCGCAGCATAGCTCCAAGCACCATTAGGTTCCGTTGGTTGTCGTCAACAATTAATATGATGGGGGTTTGTGTTAAATCCATTTTGGCTGATATTCTGTCTTATTGTGCGTCTTTTTGCAAAGATACAATTCCTTAGTCGGTTTCTTTGTTCAATAGCGTTTTAAAAATGGCCTTTTTAGTGGGTTTAATAATGCCCCTATCGGTAATCAATCCCGTGATGTATTCTGCTGGTGTAACATCAAAGGCTGGATTTAGGGCATCTGCACCGGGAGCACATACCTGAATGGTTTCCATCCGTCCATCCTTGGTTTGTCCTGTTTGCCATAGCACCTCATCTTTCGACCGCTGTTCAATAATTATTTGGCTGCCATTTTCGCATGCTAAATCAAACGTTGAGGAGGGTGCGGCTATATAAAACGGAATTCCGAAGGTTTTGGCAAGTATGGCCTTTTCAAAAGTTCCAATTTTGTTGGCAGCGTCACCATTAGCCGCCACACGGTCGGCTCCAGTAATAATAATATCCACCATATTGTTGCTCATAAGCCAAGCTCCTGCATTATCCGGAACAATCGTAAAAGGAACGCCTTCTTGTTGCAGTTCCCAAGCGGTAAGCCGGCCACCTTGGCCTCGGGGCCTTGTTTCATCGGCATAGATAAACAGCTTTTTTCCGCTCCGGTGTGCTTCATAAATGGGCGCTAATGCGCTTCCCCAATCCACAAAACCTAACCAACCAGCATTGCAATGGGTTAAAACTTTCATGCCATCTTTAAGAAGTTCGTTGCCAAATACTGCAATATTTCTAGCTTCGGTAATGTTTTCAATGGCTAGTTCTTCGGCTTTAGCCAAAGCTTGTTCCCAACCAATAAGCCCCGCTTCAAAGACTAATTTTGTAGCATAGAATAAGTTGCGAGCCGTTGGTCGGGTGTTTTCGATGCATTGGCGTGCTTGGTGTGCAAGGTTTGCGTTATTGGTTTTTGAAGCTTCAATAAAGGCCAATGCCATGGCATACCCGGCCGCCACCCCAATAGCACCTGCACCTCTTACGGTCATATCAATTATTGCCTTGCAAATACTTTGATAATCATCGAACTTGCTGATTTTAAAATGAAAGGGCAACTCGTTTTGATCAATCATAAAAACGGTTTGCCCTTCCATCCAAAGGGTCCGATAATCTTGGTCATGGACTCTCATGTTCTATTTCTTTTTAAAGTGAAGTAAATGTTGTTTCGATTTTGTTTTCCATCCCGCCTGTGATTCATAATCAACTATATATATTTTTAGAT
>CAZKHA010000001.1:97819-120674 GCA_964552325.1 uncultured Bacteroidales bacterium | reverse complement strand
GTTGGGATTGGATAGGTGATGTAATTCACTGAATCGGTTTTGGGGCAGCCCTGCGGGTTGGTTACCGTACATGAATAGGTTCCATTGGTATTTACCGTAATGTTTTGATTGGTAACGCCATTGCTCCACAAATAGGTATAGCCAGTGCCGGCTGGGGCACTAAAGGTAACGGGTTCTCCATTGCAGGTTGTGGTATCTGGGCCAAGGTTTACGGTTGGCACAGGCTTTAGTGAAAGGTTAACAATGTTCACGCTGTCGCAATTCTGCATATTGAGCAAGCTGTCGTAATAAAGCCCCGCCTCATGTCTCCAGATGCCCGTAAACAAGATGCTATCGCCGGTGCATATGGATTGGTTCGTGGTTCCTGAATATGATTTGCGGTATTCCACATTCACTGGATCTCCTGTAGTGCTGGAGGCGTACCACCAGGTGTTAATCATGTTGTTATTGCCAACCCCATTCGAAAAAGAATGGCAGCCGCTAGTTACCGTGCAACCGGTAAGGTTGACGGTTCCCCCAACATTCGAATCATCCCAAAATAGCGCGGGTTTGGGTCCGGTAGGCCTAATCAAATCAACTATAAAACCGTATGGGTTGGTGTCAGGGTCTTTCATCGGAAGGTTTGTCAAACCATTGATGTAGGTAACGGTAATATTGAACTGGGCACCACTGGGTACTTGAACACCTAAACCATTTAATCCATTCCAGGTAAGGGTGTTATTGCCCACAACCACATTGGCTGCCAAACTTAAATCTTCGGCTTGGGTTCCAGGCAAAGGGTTGATATCGAAAAAAATGTCCACTTTCCCGGCCTTATTCACAGGAACATTTATCTGTAATATCCCATCACAAGGGCAGAACGTTGTAACTGGCCCAGTAATTACTCCAAAAGCACCAGTCGGGTATTGGGTAATATCTGGATCGTTCAGAAAAATCTTGTATTGCTTATTGATGTTAGTGCTTTGATTGGTACTCGACATGCGGTCATCAGCCCAAACACCCGTATTAGTAACCCCATTAATGTTGCAATAAACCGTAAAAACGTAAGGTTTAATACCATTGAAATTGATTTTGGTCACAATGCCATCATCTGCATACACAAACAAACTCCCCGTAAATTCGCCATTCGCTCCACCAGCTGTAAACTGCCAGCCCTTGCTCCAAACCCTGCCATCAATTTCTTGATTGGTGCTGCTTCCAACTGTAATATCAAAGTATTTAAAACGGCAACGGTCATTCCCGGTGTAATTAAATTCAATGTAATAATCACCGGTCATGGTAGGCGAGTAAGTTAAAGGTGTGTATCCGCCAGTATTTCCCGCAAGGGTAGTTGGGCCTATGTTAGCCTGGTCCCAGGTGCTTATATACCCTCCGCCGGTGGTAGGAAGTACGGCAGGGCCAACAACTACATTCCCATTTGGGTCTTTAATTTGATATTCAACCCCGGCTATATTTGCGCCATTGTTGTCACGCCGATCGCCAAACCCATAGCAAATTTTCTCGCCCACGGTTTTTATCTTAACGTTCAGGCGTTGGTCGTCGGGTCCGCCAAAAATAGCAAAGTCGCTAAAGGATGTCATTACCTGCAATTCGCCTGATGACCCTGAAGTAGGCATGATTTGCTTTGTACCTTCGGCAAACGACCAGGTAGTGAAAAGTGAAAAGAAAAACACAAGGCTGATGGATAAAATCTTTGTCATAGTGGGAGTTGAATTGCTCAGTAGTGCTTAATTAAGATGGGGGTCGGCAAGGGGTCAAGATTCAAAACAGCAGAGTCAGTGTAGTCACAACCATTTTCATCAATCACCGTAACTGTATAAGTTCCGGGGGCTTCGGCGGTAATGGTTTGGTTATGGGTGTTGCCGGGCATCCAGGTATAACTAACATAGCCCGGACCTGCATCAAAGATGAGTGAGGTTCCGGTACAAGTTGATTGATTAGGGCCAAGGTTAACGGCATTATTGGGATAAAAAGCCACATGGATGGTATCAGCCAAATCGCAGGCACTCAATTGTACGTCAACGGTATAAGTTCCAGTATCATTCACCCAGATGCTTGATGTGGTGGCACCGTTACTCCATAAATAAGTGTCTTTTCCGGCACCGGCATCCAACAAGGTGCTGTCGCCCACACACATAATACGGTCAGGACCCAGGTTTACACTGGCAAAGTTCGAGAAAAAGCCGTAGCGGCAGGAGTTTGAATTGCTCCCGTTAATTAAACCGCAGTGGAATAGGCCCGTAGAATTGGTTAAAATGTTGGCAGAACCTACGGTAACTACCGAAGTCAAGTCTTTGTTCGCTGCTACCCATTCACCAGCAGTGCCAGGAACAACTGCAAAGTCACCCGCTGTAATAAGTGTTGTATTTCCGTTCAAGCTAAATGATCCTTGATCGCCGTTTTTGGTAAAAATCATGAGGCCAAACTGCGCAGGAGAACCGGTTATGGATGAACGCACGAAGGCGATTTGGTCAGAGCCTGTACATCCAGTTGGGGGCAATACTGCCGCAGCGGGTTGTTGGTTAAACCCTGAACAATGGTAAATCAGCACAGGTTCAGTGGCTGTGATATAGGTTGAGGGGTTGCTAAGTTCAAATGAGTATATTTCTGTTTCGTTGATGGTTGCAACAGGTACAGCATTGCCATCTCTAAAGATTTGGGTGTTCGGAAAAGCCCCATGTACATATACGCGGTCCTTGGTTGAACCTCCCATTCCTGAGGTGCTTAAAAAACCCTTTACAATAACATATTCCTGACCTAAAATGGACTTTGGAATGATTTGATCTCCTAAAAGATCGGGTGCTCCTGACACAGGAACCGCACTATCGTCGTTAACCGAAATGGCGATGGGCTTGTTAGAAACTACTTTTGTTCCTCCCAAATGCGAGGCTGCCGCTGCCGAAGTAGCAAGTCCAGTATAGGTTTGGCCTTTGTTAAGGGTAATGTTAAAAGGCGTACCAGCTACATGGCCAATTATATCTTTTTTTGGTGTAATCGTAATCGTTGTGTTGTCTTCCGTTGCTACAATACAAAAAGAATTAAACTGCTGGTTGCCGAATGAAGTTGAATTGTCCCAGTCTATTTGTGAAGGTACAATAAAGTCATAACCTAGTGAATTTCTGCCTTTTAGCGTGAAAATATCGGGGTTGCTGGGGCTGTTTTGTTCGTAATAGGCAGTTATTGGGTTGGTAGCTACAATGTGTAAACCATAGTTTAATACGGTATTAGATGGTTTACATTCTATCATGTCAATCCAAGGTTCCAAATTAACAGATTGAGTAGCATTAGGCAACAAGGAAACTACAATAGGGGTAAAACTGGGGTTAGCTGGCTGCGATATGGTTACTTGTGAGGGATACCCGAACGAAGTTAAATGAAAATAGATTGGCCGGTCGCGGTTACCACTAGCCGTATATTGATAATGGTAATTGTCTGGCGCAGCAAACCAAAAGTCCACATCTGATTGGGCTAAGGAGGCTTGGCTAAAAACCAATATAAAAATAAATAACAGGCTATTCCTCATATGCATATAGTCAATTTGACAAAAAAACGTTGGCCCTGGTTGTATCTGGATTCAATACGGTAGCAAATATACTATATTTTAAGTCAGTAAGTCTTACTGCCAAGTCATTTAAAGCAGCAGGCATGAAATAGCCTATCAAATCGGGTTTTCTAAAAACAACTATCTTTGCAGTTCTTCTGCCGGTTTGTTAAGTTCAAAAAAAGGTGGGGGAAAGTAATGTCAATATTATATAATTAATTGCATATGAAATTATTAGATGGAAAAACGGTTGTAATTACAGGAGCTTCGCGTGGTATTGGCAAAGCCGTTGCACTCAAGCTTGCCGCCGAGGGCGCCAATGTGGCATTCTCTGATATAAAATATGACGAAAACATGGAGGCCCTTGAAAATGAATTGAAAGCTTTTGGCGTACAAGCCAAAGGTTATGCTTCGGATGCCAGTTCATTTGAAGGTAGTGAACAGTTTATTAATGAGGTGGTTAAAGATTTCGGAACTGTTCATGTTTTGGTAAACAATGCAGGTATTACCCGCGATAACCTCTTGATGCGCATGACCGAAGCCGATTGGGATTTGGTGTTGAAAGTCAACCTAAAATCTGCCTTTAACCTTACCAAGGCCGTTCAAAAAGTAATGCTGAAAAACCGTTTTGGTTCCATTATTAATATGTCATCGGTAGTAGGGGTTCGTGGCAATGCCGGCCAAGCCAACTATTCGGCTTCAAAAGCAGGCATGATTGGTTTCACCAAATCGGTGGCCCAGGAACTAGGTTCACGCAATGTGCGCTGCAATGCCATTGCCCCGGGCTTTATCGAAACCGAGATGACGGCGAAACTTTCAGAAGAAGTGAAGAAAGAATGGGCCGAAAAAATTCCACTGAGGCGTGGCGGAAAGCCTGAGGATGTGGCCAATGCAGTGGTTTTTCTTGCTTCTGACCTATCAGCCTATATCACAGGCCAGGTGCTGAACGTATGCGGCGGCATGCTTACCTAAGAGCTTTTTTGTTTTTTGTGATGCTGGTCCTGATTCAAGGGCCAGCTTAATTTTATTTTCATGGCTGTATTATTTGCGTATCCAAGTTGGTTCATAGGCTTGTGCCTGTTGTTTGCATTGGGCTTAACCCTCTTGCTGTATTTCAGGAATAAAAGCCAACATTATGCACTTTGGTTGACTTGGCTCGTGGGCTCATTAAGGTTCCTAACCTTGTTTATATTGGCAGTGCTGTTGTTGGGTCCAATGGTTAAAACCACCCAAAATCGAACTGAGAAGCCGTTGGTAATTGTGGGTATTGATAATTCCCAATCGATGATACAGCATTTTGATTCAACTGAACTCAGAAAAGGCTTAACCGAAGGATTGGCCAAACTTGAAGATGCTTTAGGTAGTTCGTATGACATTGTTTACCATACCTTTGGAAATGATGTAGCCGATGGGAAAAAACTTACGTTTGATAAACCGCAAACGGATATTTCGGGATTTGTAAACTATTGCTCGCAACAATATTACAACCGAAACACTGGAGCCATGGTGCTTGTAACGGATGGATTATACAACAAAGGTGCAAATCCAACCTATTTTTCCAATGGCAATTCAGTGCCAATTTTCCCAATAGTGGTTGGCGATACCAGCGCGCAACGCGATTTGATATTGCAAAAGGTAAATTACAACCGTATTAGCTTCTTGGGCAGCAAGTTCCCACTTGAAATGACTGTAAAGGCCAACCAATGCAAGGGGCAAAATTCGCGCATCACGGTAGTGCATATGGGTAAAATTATTTTTACCTCAAACTTCGGGGTTACAACTGATAACCAAGTGTTTACATTTATGACGGAACTAGAGTCGAAAGCATTGGGCCTGAACAAATACACGGTTGTGGTTGAAGCGATAAGCGATGAGGTAACAACGCTCAATAATCGCCTCGATTTTTTTGTGGATGTAAAAGACACACGCCAGAAAGTTTTGTTGGTCGCCAATGCACCCCATCCTGATATTGCGGCCATACGTGCTGAATTGGAACATAATTCCTTGTATGATTTTAGCTTTGTTTTGGCATCCAATTATAAGTCGGATGACCAAAACTACAACCTGATTATTTTGCACCAATTGCCTGCCCTTGGCTTTCCAATGACTGCTTTGCTCGAAAATGCCAAGAAGCGGCATACACCCATTCTATTTATCCTGGGTCAAAAAACCAATATCGGAATGTTCAACGATTTTGATGCGGGTGTAAACGTTCAAGCTCAAAATGATATAAAAGTGAATGCCTTTCCGGTACTAAACCAACAATTTGGACTGTTTACCGTATCGGAAGAATTTAACAAGTATATCAATCAATTGCCGCCTTTTGTTACACCTTTGGCCAAGTATTCCACCAATAAGGTTTCAGATGTGCTGTTTTATCAAAGTATTGCTGGCTTACAAACTGGATATCCATTGATTGCTTTTACGCGTAATGGCGCTGATAATTACGGTATTGTGGCTGGTGAAGGCTTGTGGTGGATGAAATTTAAACTTTATGCCTTAAGCGGTTCACATGATTTGTTTTCTGAGCTGGTTCGTAAAACCATTCAATACCTTAGCGTTAACGAAGAAACGGGAAACCTTCGCGTAAAAGCAAAGCAGGCCTACAACGAAAATGAACTTATCGAGCTAAACGCTGAGCTCTACAATCCATCGTTCGAGTTGATTAATTCATCTGATGTACGTTTTACCCTAGTTAATGAGAAAGGTGTAAACTATCCATATACCTTTTCAAAGGAAGCAAAGGCCTATAAACTGCAATTGGGTAAACTGCAGCCCGGGGCATACCAATGGACAGCCCAAACAAGCCTGAATGGGGTGAATATTAGTGCTTCAGGTTCGTTTTCGGTGAATGCATTAACCATTGAATCACTACAAACCCAAGCCAATGACCAGCTGTTATTTGGAATGGCAAGCAAATCGGGCGGAAAACTTTTTTATTATCCGCAACTCGATAGCCTAGCTGAGGCCATAAAACAAGGCAATACCATTAAGCCAAAGATATATACAGAAAAACGCTTGCACGACCTTGTTAGCCAATGGTGGATGCTTCTATTACTAGTGTTGTTGCCTGGCCTTGAATGGGGCTTACGTAAATGGGGTGGCAAATTATAAAGCACCCTTTAGCTGAAAAATATATTCTCTATCAAATGACCTCACTATTTTTCTACACTATCATCGGCCTGATGATTTTTGGGTTTTTACTGGATCAACTGCTCGATTTTTTGAATACAAAAGGCTGGAAGCTCGAAATTCCTGCGCTTTTAAAGGAGGTTTATCCGGTTGAAAAGTATCAAAAGACCATTTTATACGAAAAGGCGAACTATCGCTTTGGTCTGTTGCAATCCAGTCTTTCGGCGGTGGGCATGCTGGCTTTTTTGATCTTAGGTGGTTTTGGTTGGGTAGATGCGTTGGTTCAGCAATTTACGGGTTCGGTAATACTAAGGGCACTGCTGTTCTTTGGGATTTTGGCCTTGGTTTCGGATGTGATTTCGACACCTTTTTCAGTATGGCACACCTTTGTAATAGAACAGAAATTTGGGTTTAATACTACCACAGTCAAGACGTTTATTCTTGATAAGCTTAAAGGTTTGTTCCTTATGGCATTGATAGGCGGCGGATTGCTGAGCTTGATAGTTTATATCTACATTGTTACAGGCAATTGGTTTTGGATATTTGTATGGGGCTGTGTTTCGGGCTTTTCTATTTTTATGGCCATGTTTTATTCTGATATAATTGTGCCACTCTTTAATAAGCAAACGCCTTTAGAGCAAGGGCCTTTGCGCGGAGCCATCGAGGCTTTTGCCATTAAAGTCGGTTTTAAAATAAGGAATATTTATGTAATAGATGGATCAAAGCGTTCGAACAAAGCAAATGCCTACTTTACAGGACTTGGGAGCCGAAAACGAATCGTGCTGTATGATACTTTAATTAAGGAGCATTCTATTGAGGAATTGGTTGCCGTATTGGCTCATGAAGTGGGGCATTACAAGCATCGTCATACGCTTAAAGGGATTGTAAGTGGTTTGCTTCAAGCAGGGTTTATGTTTTATATACTCTCATTGTTTATCGAGAAAGATTCGCAAATAGCATTAGCCATTTCGCAGGCCATAGCCGGAAACCAGCTTGATACCCCAGCATCTTTCCACCTAGGAATTATTGCATTCTCCGTTTTATACTCACCCGTTTCTATGATAACAGGTTTGGTTTCCAATTGGTTTTCGCGTAAACATGAATATCAAGCCGACCGTTATGCCGCCGAAAATTACGGCGCCAAACCTTTACAGAATGCACTAATCAAATTATCAGCCAATAACTTAAGTAATCTAAATCCACACCCATGGTATGTCTTTGTACATTATTCACATCCTCCTTTGGTTAAGCGGCTTGAAGCTTTGGGAAGGGTGAAGTAAAGGGTTCAGGGTGAAAGGTTCAGGGTGAAGGGTAAAGTGAGAAGGGTGCAAGGTGAAGGGTAGGGGATTCAAAAATTCGAGGATTTATTCCTAAAAACATATCCCCTCCACAGATCCGAAGCCAACAAGCTAAAAATTCCTTGTTGTTACAGGTTTCTGATTTTCAAAATGTACCACGAAATGCCATTGAAGACTGTAGTCCATGCCAATACAATCAGCAAATCTGTTAGTTCGATGAACTCTTTAAATTGCATACCGAACATTTTCATAAGAATGGAATTAGGCAATTCAATAAGAGTGGTAATTGAATTGATGGGCATAAATTGTTTGTACCAATCGCCAAGATAGTGTGTTATGATTGGGTCAGCAATCACTGCCCAAATAGCCAGGACACCCATGGCGAATATGGATTTTTTTACCAAAAGCCCAATCATTAGTGCAAAACTTGTGAAAGCTACTACCTCCAGGAAAAATGCCAACACGAAACTCGTTTTGCTGAGCAAATATTTCCATTCAGATGCAGGCGAATGTAGAAATCCTAAAATGAGCCCGTTAACAAAAACAAACGCAGTTACCATTACGCTAATTCCAATCACCACCAAAAATTTGGCAACAAAGGTTTCGTTGCGGCTATATCCGTCAATCACGTTTTGTCGTAATGTTCTGAATGTTATTTCGTTGGTAATAAGTAAAACCATAATTAAAGCAGGAAATAACAAAAAAAGGCGGCTTCCGGCAATATAGGTCAGATTATGCCAAATGCCTGGAAATTGGTATATAGAAACTTCTGGTATAGGGATTGGCGAATTTTTTACCGCATTGTTACGGAAATCGTTTAAAATGCTGTCGATGCCCCAAAAAGCCGTGGCAATGGCAGCAAAGGTTATGAACACCATTCCCCAAAAAATCCAATACCTATTTATTTTAAGGTATTCAGTTTTTAGTAATCGCATCATTTGCTTACTCCTTCCTGTTTGGTTTGATCGTTACGTAAAAGTTCTAGAAAATGGGTTTCAAGTGTTTTTTTGCGGATGGATAAGTGGTTCAGGGCTATCCCTTTTTCGAATAAATACGTGTTTAGTTGCCAGGGGATTACATTGTTTTTGAACGAAACAACATAATGGTCATTCTCTTGGGTTATGGCTTCTATTTGATCATGAGCCACCAAGGCAGCCCTAAGTTGTGGCATGTTTGACGCTTGCACAACCACTAATCCCGTACTATTTACCAATTCATCCACCCGATCACAGAATAGTAGCTTGCCGGTTTTAAGAACAGCAACATGGCTGCATATTTTTTGAACCTCATCAAGTAAATGACTTGCCAGGATAATGGTAATACCTTCGCTGGCAATACGTTGTATGAGTTCTCGAATTTCAGCTATACCTTGTGGGTCAAGGCCGTTTGTTGGCTCGTCAAGAATCAAGACGCGTGGATTACCAAGTAAGGCTGCAGCAATGGCCAAGCGTTGTTTCATTCCATATGAATAGGTCTTAAAACGGTCGTAGCCTCGTTTTTCGAGACCGGTTACGCGCAAAACCCGATTTATATCACTGTAATCAACCCCTTTGATTTGGGCGATAATCTTTAAGTTGTTGGTGCCACCAAGGTAGGGGTAGAAGTTTGGCATTTCGAGCACTGCACCCAGTTTTTTACGCTGGGTGGCCGTAGGTGATTCTCCAAACCATTTGTATTGGCCAGATGTTTGGAATAAAACCCCAAGGATAATTCCGAGTGTGGTGGTTTTTCCACTGCCATTTGGACCGAGCAATCCAAAGACTTCACCACGTTTTACGGTGAGGCTTAAATCATCCACAGCCTTGATATGGCCATAGTTTTTGCTCAGGTTAGTAAGTTGAAGAATCTCGTCCATAATTATAAACGTATTGTAAATGAGCCCTTAATCATAAAAGGATATACCTTGCGTCCATCAAAACCTTGGTCAAGGTATGATAAACGGTGCATGGCCTGAATCCTGAACACTTTAAAAATGTTTTCGATCCCATATGAAACCTCCAAATAAGGCTTATCCCATGACATTGTCCGGAATGAAGTTACATCATTTCCTTGGTATTTTTCGGGCATTAAACCATCAGGATATTCGGCATTGCGATACATGTTTTTTTTGTCGTAACTTGAGAAAATGAAGTTAAAGCCAGCTATCTCCCTCCATTTTAGCTTTTTAAGCAAAGGAATTCGGTTAAAGAACAACCCGTCAAAATGGTGAAGGATGATACCTTCCACGGATTTATCAGCCACAAATTCAAAGAAGTTCATCATGTTGAAGGCTTTTTCGGCTGCAAAAATGGGCTCGTTTCCCTGAAAGATGATGGCTTCTGGATAGGGGACCCGGCCAAAGACTGTTTGCGCTGTGAAGGAATAGTCCATTTGTCCAAAGTAACCAGTTCTCCATTTCTGCATTACATTAAGGGATAGTTTTTGGAAGGTGAAATCACTGCCAAGCAGGCCTTTAAATCCAACAACCGCCTTAAATGTCCAAAGAGGGGTTTTTAATGCCTCGGTACCTAAGCGCCAGTTATCTTCAACAAGCCATATTCTTCTTTTTGAATAACTTGTAACAAATGTTGCTTCTGAAACGGTATAATCGGTATGCAAATTATCATCCGAATCATACCAAGCAAAAACGTAATTGTCTTGAGGTTTAGGGTTGGTAGTAACAATTTGTGGGTTGTAGTTTTTGTACAGCAGCAAAAATTTGCTGTTCCATCCACGCCAATGGTCGGTTTCGAACCAGGCACGGGTTTGTCGTGATAAGCTCATGCGTTCCAAATAACCGAATTGGGAGGAGAAGAGGAATAACCAATTGAGGAAAACGTGGGATTCCAAGAAATCGGGGTCAACGCCCAAACGTTCCATATCATAGGTATGCCTGAAACCTAGTTTTTGCCATTTGTTGCGATCAAGGAAGTATTCAACCTGACCCATGTATTTTGTTTTTTGATCCTTAAATCCATAGGCCAGGTGACCTTTAAGTATCCAGTTATAGTTCCATTTAATGGTTGTTTGTGCCGTTGCCTGCAACCTAAAACCTTCTACCTTATTATGGCCAAATAAGGTGTACCAATGGCCTAGTTGAACATCCCCAAAATCATAGTATCCATCCCATAATGTGCGGATTGTGCGACGAATAAACGTCAGTCGTTCTGATTTGCGAAGCGAATCTAGCACTTTGTATGAGTTTTCAACCGCCACCGCATCCGTTATCATCTTGCGGCGTTCAGCTTGCCAATAATCATCGCTTAAGGTTCGAGATGCCATCTCAATTATCACTGGATCACGGTAAAACGAGAGTTCTTTGGGCTTATTCAGAACAAAGTCTTTATTGGCTATATAGAACTTACCGATGAGCCCAACGGCACTATCGCCAAATTCTTGTCCATCAATAAGAACCCTTGTTTTGGTGGGCATCCATTTATTTCCCTCTTGTGGCTCAAGATCTTGTTGAATTTTGTAGCGCTCAACAAAATTAAGATTGGCGGCATTCGTCACTTCAAGGTCAAGACGACGTAATGCATAACTATTTTGTGTAATCCATATTTTGCCGTTAAATGCCAGGTCTTGTGGGCGTTTGGCCTTAACTTTAAGTTCAAAACAGCTATCCTGATCAACAAGAACCGTATCTATGATGTAATAATCATAATATCCAAAACATCCAGCTGCTAAGGGTGTTATGAACGAACGATCGAGTATCATCTGAAAGTTGTTATTGAAGTTGTAATCTTGAAAAACACGGCCGATAAAAGTTTCGAATATCTGAAAGTTATCAAGAACTAATCCGGTGATTTTGTTAGCTTTAACAACTGATTTGTTTCTTTCGGGATTGCGCATGTAATAAACATCGCTCAGTTGTTCGGAAACAAAAAATGGCAGCACTATTTTGCCCTCTTCACCTGCTGCGGCCTTTAAACTGTCGAACATGGCAGCATAAGGCTTAAAGGTCTTGCTGTTTCGGAAGTTCTGGCTGATTTTGTCGATAGAGATGTCTATTTTTACATAACTTTTGTATTCGAAGGCATCAATATTATCTTGGTTATAGAGTTTTCGATTTTCACGAGCTTTCCTAATAATGGGGAAAGCTGGGTTTTCACCCGCTTCAATTACCACCTCACCTAGCTCAAATGTTGATTGCTCGAGCTGAAAATCAAGCGTTTGGCTTGGTGTTTTTTTAACCTTTTTAACTTTCTTTTTGTAATTTACCACCATAATCGTTAGCGAATCACCAATGGTACGCGTGGTAAGTTTATAGCGTCCATCAAAATCGGTGGTTGTGCCAATGGTGGTACCTTTAAAAATTACATTGGCAAAAGGTATTGGTTCATTGGTGTTTGCATCAGTAATTTTTCCTTGGATGATATACGAGGCCTGTTGTGAATAGGCACTAATGGCAAAAACCAGAAAGGCGATGGATAGTAAAAATGATTTATAAAGCGTTGTCATTTTATTGAGTTTGTTGGGATGCGAGAGAGTAGGGGGCAAAAACATGTGTGAAGTATGTAATACATTTGATTATTTTCGGAAGGGGCTATATCAATCTTTGTACCATTTTGCACAAAAACGATGTATATGGTCAGATTTTTGTAATATGTATCTTTGCACCGCTTCAAATTTATTGTATGATTGCTATTAGAAAAGATTTTTTACTACTGTTATTGGTTGCGTTACCAGTTTTTATGTCCGGATTAGCCCCATTTAGTGTTCACAATGGAACACAACAACGGATTTTCCATATTGAGCGCAGCAAAAACAAGAACATTGTATGTTATGATGCCAATATATTGGTTACGCGTAAGTTAAACCAACAAGACCCGATACATGCCTACTGGATTAACCAAACCGACCATCCGGGCGAACGTAGCGACTTAAGTTTTATCCAAAATAAAATGGCATACGGATATAGTTATTCAAAGAACGCCGATGGGAGTGTAGAGGTATCGTTGGTGCCTTTGCCAGCGCGTAAATTAACGGTATTTGTTGATGCTAAGGGTCAAGTTCATGGTAGAATCATGATTTCAGGGAAGGCTTCCTACATAAGTAAGATTTACGTGCAAGCGGATCCTTCAAATAGCCTTAAAGTTCAGTTTGTAGATATCTTTGGAACCGAAATTGCCACTGGAAAAGCTATAACAGAACGGATAATGAACGACAAATAAAGCTTGTTACTACTAAAAGCCCGGATAACAATGTGTTGCCCGGGCTTTTTTTTTATGGCTTATTGGAACAACCTGATTTTTTCATCAAGATGTGTCACAGGTTCCTCATTCATAATTTCGCGTAAAGTGTTTTTAAGCTTTACGTTTTGAATGAATAGGTCATGTTCGGGAACAACATTGGGCGAGTGCATAGGGCTCTTGAAATAGAACGAGAGCCAATCTTGAATACCAACAAATCCTGCACGATGGGCTAAATTCATAAACAACACCAAATCAAGTGCTATTGGAGCTGCTAAGATCGAATCGCGGCAAAGGAAGTCTATTTTAAGCTGCATGGGATAATTCAACCAACCAAACAAGTCAATGTTATCCCATCCTTCTTTATTGTCTTTGCGGGGTGGGTAATAATTGATCCTAACTTTGTGATATACATTACCGTACAACTCGGGATATAATTCAGGTTGTAATATGCTGTCAATTACCGAAAGTTTGCTTTCTTCCTTGGTTTTAAATGAAGCGGGATCGTCAAGAACTTCACCGTCACGGTTGCCCAAGATATTGGTTGAGAACCAACCATCAAGGCCTAACATCCTGACTTTAAGCATTGGAGCGATAACCGTTTTTACCATGGTTTGTCCTGTTTTAAAGTCTTTGCCGGCAATGGGTAATCCGTTTTTTAGGGCCAATTCCCAAACGGCAGGCATGTCAACCGAAAGGTTGGGAGCGCCATTAATGTAAGGTGCGTTCTCGAGAAGTGAAGCCCAAGCATACATCATACTTGGCGCAATGTCTTCGTGATTGTTACGTAGGCCTTCTTCAAATTTTTCGATACTTGAGTGAACTTCACCAGCCTTTAAATAGATTTCAGTACTTCCGCACCAAATAGTAACTACTTCACTTAAATTGTTTTCTTTTTTGAAGTTGCGAATATCTTCACGCAACATTTCAACTAACTCAAATTTGGTAGGCGCTTCTTTAACCCAGGATCCATCTAAGCGTGTAACATATTTTTTGTCAAAAACAGCTTTCATTGGCTTAAGTTCTGCCAATTCGTCACGTACTCCGTCAATATCTTTATCTTGCAAGACTTCAGCAACTTTGCAAGAATCATAGAGGTGTTCGTCACGAATATCCCAACCACCAAAAACAATGTTTTTTAAATCGTGTATTGGCACAAATTCCCTGATTTTTGGAAAACGGTTTTCATTGCGTTTGCCTAAACGAATGGTACCCATTTGGGTAAGTGATCCTATTGGGGCAGCCAAACCTTTGCGCACAGCAAGTGTTCCGGCTATAAAGGTGGTTGATACGGCTCCATTGATCCCTACAACCAGCACACCGAGTTTGCCTTCGGGTTGTTTTAAATTTGGGTTCATAATTTCAAATAATTTAAAGTAATATAGGTTTAAGAGAATAATTTGATTTTATAATAAAATCGGCATCCGAGGTTTGCTCAGGTACCGAAAAGCTTTTTCCATCAATCCAGGCTGTATAACAGCCTATTTTTTTTGCGGGCACTATATCGCGAGTGTATGAATCTCCTACCACAAGGCAATCCTCAGGTTTTAAACTCATTAATTCAACCCCCATCATCCAAATGGCGGGATCGGGTTTGCGGATGCCCACAGTCCCAGAATCAATTACACCTTTAAAATATTGGCGTATGTTGAACTCAAGCAAAACGTTCTCAATATTGCCATAATAGTTCGATACCAAAACCAATTGATACCTACGCGACAGTTCTGCCAAAAAATCAGCCATACCGCTGATAGTTGATTGTACGTGATTATAGCAATGATTTGTAATTGATTGCCAATAAATATCTTTCTTAGAAATGTCAATTTTTCCGTCAGCAATCAGGTACTCGAGTTGCAGTCTTATTTGATGCCCAATTGTTGTTAAAAACGAATCTGAAGGCTTTATGAGGCCTTCTAGCATGCTTTCGTTTGCTTGAACATAAGCCTTTTCATAGTCTTTTTTAGCAATTGCTATTTCAGAGGCAACATAGGCGGCCCAGAATTCTTCGCTCCAGTGCACGCCATCTGTATCAAGTGTGCCACCAAAATCAAATAGAATGCCCTTAATATTTAAATTACTCATTGTAAATAGTATATCCGGTTTTTTTATTGATTAATATGGTAATCCTCATTAGTATGAGACCGATAAGAATCCAGAAGAACTCACGGATTCGGGTTACCAAGCTTACAAAGATTCCGATTGCTGGGGTAAACTTCAGGCTATCAAAAACCAAGTATAAACTACCTTCGCGAGTACCAAGCTGTAAAGGTATGAAAAAGAAAATATTGGCAATTAGTGAGTAGGCAGCGCTTATATAAATGGCATCTACCAGGGTAATATCGAACGAAATAGCTTTAAGAATGAAGTAAAATTCCAAACATCCAATAAATCTGGCTATATATTCTATAATCAATATCTTGTAAAAATCAGCCTTGCGGTAATTATAGAGCTCTTTAATATGTTCGTCAATTTTGTTTAATGCTTGGTTATTCGCTAATAATTTGTTTATGGGCTTAACCAAGAAAGGGATTTTGGCCAAGAGTTTTAATGCATTGTAAACAACGCCTTTTTTATGCCAGGCGTAGAAGAGGGAAATTAACAAAAGCATTAGTATAAAAGTGATGCCCATTAATATATAAGCTGCTGTGGTTAGCTGGGTAAAAAAAACCACCAATACGATGGAAGTGAGCCAGAAATAAAAATGCGAAAGTATATGCATCATATTGTATAGGATAACAGAAGATGATGCTTTATGGATACCAATTTGCTTTTTAATATTGATTACTTTGTAGGGCTCTCCGCCAAATCCGACAACTGGTGTCATATAATTTAATGCAAACCCACTGATATTGAGGCTAAATAGTCGCTGAAATGTATTTCCATGGCCATTACCTAGAATTATGGCCCATGCCCAGGTGTTGAGCAAATAAATAAAAAACCAAATAGCGGTAATTGGCAAGAACCACCACCCAGTTTGCTTAATATTAGCAAAAATCTTATCAATGCCAAAATCATAGATAAGCCATGCCAACATGCCAAATCCTAAAACCATGAAAAAGATGTTCCAGTTTTTAGCTTTCATTTCTAATTGTATTCATTTTGTAGTATTTGCAAATACTTTTTGCTAATTTTTTCTTGTTTTACAACCATGTAAATTAGCAATATGGTCAATATAATAAGTTCAAAAAGCCAATAAATCAATAAGTATCCACTCAAGATTGAAATAAAAAGTACAATAGACCGTGTGTTAAAAGTAAGTATGTTTGTAATAGGCATAAGGGGTTTATTGTCTTTACGAAAACTTTCAACAAAGCGTGGGGGAATAGTCTCAGGGAATTTTCGCTGCACTTCTTTAACCAATGTTTGTAGGTTTTTGGTAAATAGCTCTTGTTCCTTGGTATAGCTAATGTAAGATGCCATAAAAAGCTTCGAGAACCAAGCATCGCTCCATTTCATCGCTTCATATTTAAGCATAAGTTTCTCAGAATTATCAAATTCGCTCCCACTTTTGCCTTTGATAAAGAAGAGATGTGCATTTCGATAATAATCGGCTATGGCAGCTTGAAAAATATGGACTAAGCCTGTGGCCAAACATAAAATGACTACATACGTGCCATATCCCTCGTTCAACATCCTGAAAAGGAGGTGTGCATAGATACTTAAAAACCAGATATTTCCGGCTAAACCGTCAAGAATACGCCCAAGTTGTGTCTTATTATTGGTCATGCGTGCCAATTGTCCATCGGCACTGTCGAGGGAATTGGCAAATATTAAGAAGAAAATTCCCCACAAATTGATCGTAAGGTCTTGGTAATAAAATAAATGACCAGCTAATACGCCCCAAAATATGCTAAAAACAGTTAACATGTTCGGTGTAAGGCCAGCATATGCCGAGAATCGTGCTATAGCATAGCCTATTCGCCTGTAAAACAATATATCAAGCAATTCTTCGGTGTCGCTCGACTTCAATGTTGAATTGATGGTTTGGTTCATGCAACTACTTCTTTGTTAAGTTTCGAGTGTTGCCGATGTTCAAGGGCTTTTTTCTCAATTAGGTTGGCAATGTGGTAAGCAGCAACGTCACGTACCGGGGCATAACTCGGCCAATCGTTTAAGTCAATTATTTTTACAGAACCATCAGCTCCAATAACAGCATCACCTCCGTATATATCAACCTTAAGTTTCTGTGCACTTTTTACGGCAATTTCCCTGAGGTATTCAGGATCAAATGGAAGACGTTCAGAACCAGGATGGTAGTACCAATGAAAGAACGAAGCACCATTTACCGCATAAAATTTTACGATATCGCCGACTAAATGTTCCTGAATAACTGCCTTTTGGATACCTCTTCTGCTATATTCTTGAATTATGCCTTTTAATTCTTCAGTACTATATACGAGTGTAACATCTTCGCGATGAATGGCATGCACATCACCTCGTTTTACCCATAACTGCTGGCTGTTAAAAGTTGGGTCAAGTTCAAAAGCGATTGAATTAGTATCAACCACCATACTTTTTGGAAAGGGTATGTTATTGTCTGGCAGAATGCTGGCAAGATTTTCGCGGTAACAATTTAGAACTCCTTCGGTACTGTTTATGATGAGTTTTCCTTGGTCTTCAACTTGTTGCAAAATCGTAAGCGCTTGTTGACCGCGTATCATCGTAAAAATGCTGTCCTCTTTCAATGTATCGATGCTTATGCAATCTTCATGGTAAACGTTTACGGTATGCCCCTTAAGTAATAGTTGATGAACAGTGTTGTTAAATATTTGAGCATCATTGCCTATATGGTTGGGCGAGTATTTCTGCCCTCTGCTAATCGCCGCAAATTCCATCTTTTTTGTTTCCATAATTTTAACTTTTCTTGTTACATACCAAATTATGACTTAGCAACAATTCAGTTCCCTGTTGCGTGGTAATTCCACGCAAGTAGTTAATTATCGTATTATTAAAAACCTCATCCCCGTTATACTTGCTATTGTTCAATATGTCGGGCGACAACGCCATGGTTGAAAGTTGATGTATGATACGGCAAGCAAGGTCGAGGTTTATTTCGCTACGAATTAATTTTTGCTTTTGGCCAATTTCCAGAAAACGCCTGATTTCTTGAAGTTTGTTGTGGCTAATTCGTCGCATATTCTCATCCCATAGGTTAGGATAGAACTTCTGAATGTCGAGCAAAAACAAAGGATTTGTGTTTTCGATGGATGCGATATGGAATTCGGCCACCTTAAACATGGCATCAATTATATTCGCACTTTCCTTGATAAGTTTTTCATGAAAGGCTATTATCTCATCTTCATGAACTTGTAAGCATGCTGCCAATAAATCTGATTTATCTTTAAACGACTCATAGATTGTCCTCTTAGAAGCACCAGCTTCAGCAGCTATTTGATCCATCGTTACGCTGCGCACCCCAAACTTTTTAAAAAGTTTAATGGCTGTAGAAATGATACGTTCTGAAAAATCCATAGCAACAGAAATTTTCTGCAAAATTAGAAAACTTTTGTTGTTACGAAAGTTTTTTGCGTGTTTTTAGTACAGATTTCCCCGTTGTCGCAAAAAATTGCGTGCCTCTATTAGGTCTTGAGCATGGTCAATATCAATTATCTTACTGAATTCAAAGGCTTTAAGTATGAATCCTTTCTCCACGAGCTCTTGTTGGAAATTTCGCATCCGTTGCATTCCATTGGCAATGGCGGCGTCTAAAACAGGAAAAATGCTTGGCTGTAGGCAGTAAATGCCACCGCTTACAAATTCTTGGTTCTCGAACTGGCTGTGGAAACCAGTGATGGTCAAATCGCTGCTTGTACTGATCCAAAGCGGTTTCTCGTCTTCCACAAATCGAGTAACTGCCATTGTTCCATCTAATTGAGGATTGTTTCGGACAAAAGTAATGTATTGCGCAAACTCTTTTTCATCAAATATTGAATCAACTGTTGTCAAGCAAAAGGGTGTATCACGCAGATGGTTTCGCAAGGCAAATAGGCTGTGCATGGAGCTTGGTGTGGTCTTTAACACCAGATTAAAGGGGATGTCGAGTTCAAGTTCCATGAACCATTCTTTCAATTCCGTATAAATCTCGTTGGTAACAACTGATATTGAACTAAATCCATTGATTTTGGCTAGATTGATCAATCGTTCTACAAGTAATAAATCTCCAAGTGGAATTAGGGGCTTAGGTTGGAGTATGCCTTCTTCACGAAGCCTAGAACCTTCGCCTGCGGCTAGTATAGCAAAATGCATTGTTGATTAAATTTAGCGAATAAAGCCTATGTGAATTCCTCTGCCTGCCAAATACAGTGAAAACCCTAAAAGCACGAACCCCAGAATTTGTATCACCCTATTAATAAATACAATATTAAGCCGATGACGATGTTTGATGATAAAGCGAGCAAACAAAACAAACCATACAATGCTTCCAACCGAAAGGAAAAAGGAGTAAAAGGCGCTAACAATTATGGAATAATACTTGGGTAGGGTTGAAGTATTATCGATTGGTGATGTTTCTTTAATTAATTTTGTATCAATTACTAGAGTTGAATCTACCTGCTGGTTCAACTTGTTTATTTCGTTAACATTTCGGGTAACAGAAGTATCAAGCCCTCCCATGTTAAAACCAAGTGAGGCCACAAGCGAAATTGTTATAAAGGAAGATGTAAGCCATCCAATAAAGAGTGTGGGGTTTAAGAAGTTGATGAGAAACCCAGTCCAAAATCCACCTTTCGTTTTTATTTTATCCTTAAGCCTTCCTTCATCTGTCATTTCTTCCAAATGCAATTGGGTCTTGGTTATTTTGTAACCAACAATAAATAGAAACACTGACCCTGCCAATAAAATATAAGGTATAATTGGCTGATAATAAGTATAGAAATTTGTTAAACCAAGAACAGCTAGGAACACATACGAGAAATCGGCAAAGGATGAGCCAACAGCAGCCATATAACAGTACCTTGCTTTGCCTTTTAGTGCATGAGAGGTTATTAATATGCTGATAGGGCCCGCCACCGGAATCGAAAAAATAAAACCGGCAATAAATCCAACAATCGAAATAGTGAACAGGCTTTCAGTCATAACTTAATAAATATGCGGTATAATAGTCTCAATAACGGTCTCAAGGTCTTCGGCGGTATCTATTTCCATACTTTTATATGGACGAATATCAATTGCAAAGATATTAAATCCATTTTGAACCATTTCTTCAAAACTTGCCTCATAAAACTCATTAACACGTTTTTCTTTGAGCATGCGGTGTTCGAGCACTGTAAATAGTTCTTTAACTCCATCTTCCGAAAATAGCTCAATTCCAATTGATTCGCCTGCTGCTTGGATAGGATTAACTTGTTTGCTAATAGCTAAAACCCGGTGAGTGTGGTCTAAAAGAACTTTAATTTCTTCTTCGCCTAAGCTGTGGTACGTGTTCATGGCTAGGCAATCAGTATAGCCAGATTGAAGGAGTTTTTCAATAATTTGAGGTTCGAAAACTATATCGCTGTCAAGCAAAAGCATGCTATGACCTTTGAGTTGCTCATTTGTAAGCCAAAGCGAATAACTATTGTTGGTTTGATCGTAAACTGTGTTGGTAATGAATGTGCAATGAATTGAAGAATAATTAGTTGTTACAAATTCAATGATTTGCTCTTCTTCAAAACCTGTAACCATAACCAGCTCGGTGATGCCATTGGCAAGTAGGTTATCAAGTGTGCGCCCAAGTATAGTTTTTGCACCTGTTTTTAATAAACATTTGGGGGTAGAATCGGTTAAAGGCTTAAGCCTTCGCGACATACCTGCAGCAAGAATAACAGCTTTAAGCATGGATAGGGGAGGTTTTAAGTTTTCGGTTGATACGTTTTTGCATAATCGAAACCACTAACCAATACAGGTTGTAGGGTACAATCATTAGAATGATGAACCATTCGGGGCGATAGAATAACGTACTTATTACCAATAGTGTAATGTGTGTGGTGGGTCCTAAAAAAGTCCACATTTTAATTAGGCCTTTATTAGCTTGATAGTATTGCTGTGGGTCAAAATGACTTTCAGCTTTATGATGCTTTGTGTGGCTTGAAATCTTAAGGGCAAGTAATATGTATTTAAGATAGATGTAAATAACCAGCATCGAAAAACCATACTTGCGCTCATTTTTTAAACGTTCGAATTCTTTACGATAGACTTCTAGGTCGTCGCCAAATTGATCTGATTTGCCCCAAGCATGTTTCATGAACCTATTGCGTTCATTGTCAGTAACTATTGAGTGAAGTATGTTGCTTAAGGCCGCTAAACTTAACAGTGTCCACCAAAGGGTTTTTTGCTCCTGATGGTCAGCAAACCCCATTCCAATACCCACATACACGAGTATTCCTGAAACATAATCAGCTATCCCATCAATAATTCGCCCGGCAAGTGTTCCATTCCGTTTAAGCCGAGCCAATTGTCCGTCGGAACAATCAAATACATTGAATAAGAAGTACAAGGCTGCCCCAATTGCAAAGGATTGTGCAGTGCCAAGCGAAAAAAAGTGCCCCGCCACGGCACCAGCAATCAAAGCTAAAAATGTGAGCTGATTGGGCGTGATGCTCGTTTTGTAAATAAGTTTAACCAAAAGAAACCCTAATGGCCTGTAAATAATCAGGTCAAGGGTTTCTTCCACTTCTATGGCCTTTAACGAAGCACGGTATTCGTTAAGCCAGTTTTTCATGCGATTTGGGTCACAACAAATTCCTTAATGGCATCTAGCGCAAGGCGGTTTTCTTCACGGGTGCCGATGGTTATACGCAAATGATTGGTGAGGCCATCTTCATTCATGAATTTTATAATGATGCCTTTTTTCTTTAAGAATTCATTCAGTGCTGCCTTAATCTCAACAGGTATTTTTACCAAAATAAAATTTGCTTCTGAACGATAAGCCGTAAAGCCTGGTAACTGATTTAGTTCGGTAAAATACATTTCAAGGTCGGCCAGCATGTTTTGGCGCATTTCGGCATAATATTCCTCCGATTCGAGGGCTGAGATGGCAATACGTTCTGATATACGGTTATAACCTAGGTAACGTGAAGA
Source organism: uncultured Bacteroidales bacterium (assembly GCA_964552325.1). Lineage (GTDB taxonomy): Bacteria > Bacteroidota > Bacteroidia > Bacteroidales > TTA-H9 > CAZKCK01. The sequence continues at coordinate 98,475 of CAZKHA010000001.1, read as the reverse complement.
AAATTTGGAGAATTGCGAAAGGTTTTTGCCCATGAATGCAAAGCCAATACGAATTCCGGCCAATGCATAATACTTTGAGAACGTTCTAATTATTAGTACATTAGGGTAATTGTCAATTATATCCTTCACATATTTCCTGTCGCCATTTACAAAAACAGTGTAGGCTTCGTCCATCACCACTACCGTATCTTTAATTGCATCCAAGAGCCTGAAAAGTTCAGGTATAGGCATGGAATTGCCTGTTGGATTATTGGGCGAGCTAATGAGTATAACTTTGGGCTTGTGTAAATTAACTGACTCAATAATTTTATCAACGTCAAACCTGAAGGTAGTAGCATCTTCATAAATCGGATACAATTCTCGAATTCCACCTACCTCATCGGCAATTACTTTATAGTACCACCACGAATATTGGGGTACCAAAATCTTTTCGTCTTTATGTAAGTAGCAATGAACCACTTGTTTTAGGATATCTTCACCACCATAACCCAAAAGTACTTGGCTTTCGTCAATTTGGAAATCTTGAGCAAGTTTTTCAGAAAGCTTGCTTTTAACTCCGCGCATAAAGTCGCGCGAATAGTTGCTTAATTTGCTGAAATTCTTTTTATGGAGTGCTTTAAAACAAGCCGGAGCAGGCCCGTAATGGTTTTCGTTTC
>CAZKHA010000001.1:0-97809 GCA_964552325.1 uncultured Bacteroidales bacterium | reverse complement strand
TTCAAGTTTTGGCTCATATAACAAATAAAAATGTTTGAAGATATTGTAAGTAGTTTGTGTTAAGGTAAGAATTCGATACGTGATAAACGAATAATTTTGCAAGGCTATTTGCCTTGTAAAGCATGCATAGAACTTATAAATGCTTAATATAAGCCCTTCTGCGTTTATGTTGGCGTGGATTGAACAGCTCCCATTGACGTTTTACCATGTCATTGGTCTCTAGTTCGGGATTGGTTTCGGCTGTAAGAAATCCGCGCTTTATGTATTTTGGTATTAAATCAGTAAATAGCAATGAGTTAACGCCTTTTGACTGATATTCTGGTTTTACGCCTATGAGATAAAAGTCAATTGTAGTGCTTTTCTTTAATCCTCTTAATAAGTGGATGAACCCAAATGGGAAAAGTTTGCCATTGGCTTTTTGCATGGCTTTTGAAAGCGAAGGAAGCGTAATGCCAAATGCAATTACTTGATTGTTAGCATCTACAATGACGGGGATATAATCTGGGATTACAAATGAGAAATACATCTTTATGTAATGCTTCACCTGTTTATCGGTAAGAGGTGTAAACCCATAGAGCGGTGCGAATGCCTCATTCAACACCTTGAAAATTTGGGGAGCATAATTGAGTATTTCCTTCGATTTTTTGAACTGAATAACCTTAAGCCCATATTTTTGCTTTACGATATCAGCTATACGTTGATATTTCTCAGGTATTACGACTTCGGACGGTTTTATTTCAAACTCAACCCAATCCGTATCTTTTTTGTAGCCGGCAGTTTCGGTAAGCTTTTGATAATAAGGATGATTGTAAATTGTGGCAATGGTTCCTAATTCATTAAACCCTTCAATTAGCATACCTTCTTTATCCATATCGGTAAAACCAAGTGGCCCGTGTATAGCCTCCATTCCCTTGCTTTTGGCCCAATCTTCTGCCGTTTTAAAAAGCAGGTCAACCACATTTTGGTCATCAATAAAATCGATCCAACCAAATCGGGCTTGTTTATTCTTCCAGGTTTCGTTTGCTCTATGGTTTATAAAGGCAGCTATTCTACCAACAGGCTTCCCATCAGCATAGGCCATCCATAGTTTTGCTTCACAAAAGTCAAAAGCGGGGTTTTTTTTAGGGTCAAGCGTACCCATCTCTTCCATTATTAATGGAGGGACCCAGTATGGATTGTTTTTATAAAGCTGAAATGGGAATTTGATGAAATTTCTTCTTTCCGACTTCGTAATAATTTCCCTTATTTCTAACGGCATAACATATATTGATTAGATGTTATCTTCTGAACGCGTACTATTTATAAAATATTTCAAGTAGCATCGGCGGCGTTTGTGTTGCTTATGATCAAAGTGTTTCCATAAGGCCTGAACAGCCTCATTGCTTTCGTACTCCACATTGGTTTCTGCAAACTTATATCCTTGATTTATGATTTTTTGGCCAACTTCGTTAATCAAAACAGCACTTAATCCTTTGTCGATATAGTCAGGCCTTACCCCTATAAAATACATGTCAACTGTATCGGTTTTTTTATGTTCGCCCAAAACGTATAAAGCCAATAGTTTGGTTTTGCTTCCATCGGCTTTAATAAACATTTCAGCAAACGATGGCATGGCAATCCCGAAGCCAACCAATTCGTCAAGGTCGTTTAGTATAAAAGCCATCAAACTAGGATCTAAGATCTTGAGATATTTATCTATATAGAAATCACGCAGTTGATCGCTGATGGGCACAAAACCATACATCAAGCCATAAATATCATTTATAATCTTGAAAATCTGATTTTTAAACTTCAATACGTCGGCAACCTTATTAAAATGCAGAACGTGTAGTTTGTTTCGATAAACTACATATTCTGAAACCCGACGAATATAGTCGGGCATTTTTTCGGGTACGGTAATTTTAAATTCTAACCAATCAGCATCCTTTGTATATCCAAATTTGTCAAGGAAAACAGGATAATAGGAGTGGTTGTAGCGTTCAATAATTGTTGCCTTTTCGTCAAAGCCTTCTATCAAGAGTCCTTCGGGGTCAAAATCGGTAAAGCCAAGGGGGCCGTTAATAGCTTCCATGCCATGATCGATAGCCCAGTTTTCGACAGCATCAAAAAGGAGTTTTGCAACTTCTTCATCATCAATTACATCGAACCAACCAAACCGTGCATACCGTTTTGCCCATTTCTCGATAAATGCATTGTTAATAATGCCAGCAATTCTTCCCACGGTTTTGCCATCTTTTTGTGCCATCCAAAACTTGGTGTCGCAATTGGCCAATGCAGGATTGTTTTCGGGCATGAAGATTTTTAGTTCTTCTGAAGCAACTTGCGGAACGTATCCACTGTGGCCTTTGTACAGTTCGTTGGGGAATTGCACAAACTGCTTCAAGTCCTTCTTTGTAACAACTTCTTTAATTACAATACTCATATATAGTGGTTTGTAAATGTTGATTACAGTATGTGGATTTTTTTGGCGACTTTATAGCAGGTTTCAACTGCTTTGTCAATTTGTTCGCGTGTATGGTTGGCCATAAGCGAGAAACGAATTAGCGACGAATCGCTTGGAACAGCTGGCGATACAACAGGATTTACAAAAACACCCTCGTTCAGCAACATTTTGGTAAACATGAATGTTTTCATATCATCGCGCACAAAAAGCGGGATGATAGGTGATTCAGAGGCACCAGTATCAAATCCCATGTCTTTGAAGCATTTAAGTGCATAATGTGTGTTGGTCCATAAATTCTGAATATGTTCTGGTTCATTCTGCATGATATCAAGGGCAGCAATTACGCTTCCGGCAGCAGCAGGGGCAATGCTTGCACTGAAAATCAATGATCGGCTGTTGTGCTTCAAGTAATTAATAGTGTCAAAATCAGATGCAATAAACCCACCTATCGAAGCAAGGCTTTTACTGAAGGTTCCCATAATTAGGTCCACTTCATCATCCATACCAAAATGACTGGCTGTTCCCGAACCATTTTTGCCAATTACACCCAACGAATGGGCGTCATCAACCATGATGGTGGCATCGTATTCGCGGGCAAGTTTAACAATTTCAGGGAGTTTGGCAATATCACCTTCCATACTGAAGATGCCATCAATAACGATAAGCTTTATTTTCCCGGGTTTGCATTGTTTCAACACCTTTTCGAGCGAGGCCATATCGTTGTGCTTGTACTTAAAGGCTTGTGAAAACGATAACCTTCGGCCTTCAATAATAGATGCATGATCAAGTTCATCAAGAATAATGTAGTCATCGCGACCGGTAATGGCCGATATTACTCCAACATTAACCAAGAAACCAGCACTATATACTAATGTTGCATCTTTTTTAACAAATTGGGCAAGTTTTTCTTCCAGTTTTATGTGGATATCGAGTGTGCCATTTAAAAACCTTGATCCAGCACAACCAGAACCATATTTGTCGATGGCTGCCTTAGCAGCCTCCTTAATTTTGGGGTGGTTGGTTAGCCCCAGATAACTATTTGAACCAAACATCAAAACCTCTTTGCCATTGATAATGACCTTGGTATCTTGCTCTGATTCAATAACCCTAAAATAGGGATATACGCCCATCTGCTGTACTTTTTGCGGAATGTCGTATTTAGAAAGCTTTTCCTGTAATATTCTCATTGAATGTGCTTAATATTAACAAAGGATTAATAATCCTGTAATACGAAAAGGGTATAATAGGACCGTGTGAACTAGCCTGCAAATATACAAATTTTTTTTTTGACAGCCTTGTTTGCTTGTGATTGAAAGCCAGTATATTACGTTAAGCTACTTGTAAAGGGCAAAGATGGCGGGTCGCTTGCTAAGTGCGGGTGATTGTTTTCTCCAATCTGCAATCTTATAAGTTCTAATCCATTCAGAAGTTGATGTAAGATCGCGTCCTATGCACAACATGGTGTCTGCTTGACAGTTGTTAATCAAAGCCTCGAGTAGTTGATGGTTTCGGTAGGGCGTTTCGATGAAAATTTGCGTCTGATTGAATTGGTAAATCGCTTTCTCAAGTTCTTTGATTTTAAGATCACGCATCTTTTTTTCGACTGGCAAATACCCATTAAAAGCAAAACTCTGCCCTGAAAACCCACTTGCGGCTAATAGAAGAAAAATGGAAGATGGCCCAGGGAAAGGTGCAACCTTAATACCTTTAGAATGAGCAAGTTTTACTATTTCTGACCCAGGATCTGCAATGCATGGCATTCCAGCTTCACTCATTATACCACAGTTATGGCCTGATAATAAGGGCGCAAGCATGGTAGAAATCTCATTAAATGGCGTATGCTGGTTTAGTTCAAAAAACTTGCTGTCATCAATTGGGAATGTAGGGTCGCATTTGCGCAGAAACCTTCTTGCGGTGCGTAAGTCCTCAACAATAAAATACCTGAGTTCTTTAACTATCGCAATCTGTTCGGTTGATAGGGTATGGTAAATCGGCTCTTCGGCCAAAGGTGTTGGTATGAGGTAGAGTGTCCCTGGCATCATATTTTTATTGGGTGTGGTTCCAAGGTATCTTATCAAGATCAATATTCCCCCCTGAAAGTATAATAACAACTTTTTTGCCGGCAAATTGTGGCTTATGTTCCAAAACGGCGGCAAATGGCACCGCAGCTGAGGGTTCCACAACAATTTTTAAGCGCTCCCATATAAGACGCATTGCCTTAACGATGTTTTCTTCTTGCACAGTCAGAATTTCATTTACGTATTCACGTATTAATGGAAAAGTCTTGCTTCCTAGTGAGGTTAAGAGGCCATCGGCAATGGTTTTAGGATGCAGCGAGGGGAGTATTCGCCCTTCTTTCAACGACCTATATGCATCATCAGCTTGAACAGGTTCAGCGCCAATGACTTTTGCTTTTTTGCTCAAGTAGCTATTAGCCAATGCTGTACCACTTAATAAGCCACCACCACCCACCGGTGCAATAATAAAATCGAAAGCCTCCAGTTGATTGAATACTTCGAGCGTGGCAGTAGCCTGACCAGCTATTATGCTATAATTATTGTATGGATGGATTTCATAAGCACCCGTATCAAAAATCACTGATTTTAAGGTTTCTTCACGGGCGGGCAGGTTTGCCTCACAAAATGTTATCTCACCTTTATAATACCGTACAGCAGCCACCTTAACGTGTGGAGCATTTTTGGGCATTACAATATACGATTTAACGTTTTTAAGTTGAGCTGCCCTGGCCAAGGCTTGTGCATGATTACCAGATGAGTGGGTAGCAACACCATCACAAACTTCATCTTCGTCAAGCGAAAATACTGCATTGCAAGCACCCCTAGATTTAAAAGCACCAGCTTTTTGAAAGTTTTCGCATTTGAAGTAGAGCTTGCAACCAGCTACTTGATCTAGATTTTGGCTAGTAAGGATGGGGGTTACATGGGTGTAATCTTGTATCCGTTTAGCAGCTTCGTGTATATCAGTTAATTCTGGAATTCTATCTAGTAACATCAGCTTTGGAATTGAAATACTGTGGTAAAGATAGGTCTTTCAACAATACTACAAACTGTTATTTTGAATTGCTATGGCAATTTCGGTACAAGCATCATCCAGCATTTTGTAAACTTTGTCAAAACCATCCTTTCCTCCGTAGTAAGGATCAGGCACTTCATGATTTTTTTTTCCTTCAATCATGTTCATTATCAATGTTACCTTTTTTTGGTGCTCAGGTTTGCTGCTTCTGTTTAAAAGTTCATTGTAGTTATGATGATCCATCACGAAGATTTTATCGAACTCGTCAAAATCAGACTGTTGGAAAGGTCGTGAGATTATATTGGTTATATCGAGTTCGTTTTTGCGCATTGTATATTGCGCCCTCAAATCAGGGTTTTCTCCTGCATGGTAACTGAGTGTGCCAGCCGAATCAACGTAGGCATCAAGGCCAAAATCAATAAGTTTTTGTTTCATAATGCCTTCAGCCATTGGCGATCGACATATATTGCCCATACACACCATTAGGATTTTTTTTCTAGTAGAATCTTTTTTGGGTTTTAGGTTTGTCATATGGTTTGTAACGCAAAAGCGGCCTTAAGCCGCTCAGTTTGGTATAAGTTAATGGTTTGGTTATAGTTTTATCTTTTTCTGGAGGTCAGTATAATAGTTTCTAAATCCCTTATCCGTTTCAATAAGGTTGCTTACGGTTTTACAAGCATGCAATACCGTGGCGTGATCCTTATTGCCACAGTGTAAACCGATTGTGGCGAGTGACGCCTTGGTATGTTCTTTCGAGAAATACATAGTCAACTGCCTTGCTTGAACAATTTCGCGCTTGCGAGTTTTGCTGTTTAGGGAGTCCACAGAAATGTTAAAATAGTCACATACAACCTTTTGGATGTAATCAATCGAGATTTCTTTGGTTGTGTTTATCACAAATTTGTCAATCATTCGCCTAGCTAAATCAAGCGTAATAGCCTTTTTGTTGAGCGATGATTGGGCAAGAATGGAAATAAGCGCGCCTTCTAACTCACGTGTGTTGCTGTTTATGCTATAAGCCAAGTATTCAATCACATCATGAGGTACCTCTATGCCATCGTTATAAATTTTTCGTTCAAGGATGGCTATTCTTGTTTCAAGGTCTGGAACTTGTAAATCAGCAGCTAAACCCCATTTAAAGCGAGAAAGCAGGCGTTGTTCGATTCCTGCCAATTCTACAGGTGCCTTGTCTGAAGTAATTATAATCTGTTTGCTTCTTTGATGCAAATGATTGAAAACATGGAAAAAGACATCTTGTGTCTTTTGTTTGCCACCCAAAAACTGAATATCATCAATAATCAGTATATCTATCATTTGATAGAAGTTTACAAAATCGTTTTGGGTGCTGTTACGTATGGCATCGGTAAATTGATGCATGAACTGCTCGGCAGTAACGTAAAGAGCTGTTTTTTCAGGAAAGTTGTTCTTAGCCTGAAGTCCTATGGCGTGAGATAAATGAGTTTTGCCAAGACCTACATTACTATAGATGAAAAACGGATTGAAAGCTGTTTTGCCAGGGTTTTCTGAAATGGCATAACCTGCTGATCGGGCTAAGCGGTTGCAATCGCCTTCAATAAAATTATCGAACGTGTAAGAATCAATCAATTGCGATTGAATCTGAATCTTTTTTAACCCAGGTATTACAAATGGGTTGGGAATATCCTTTGAGGCACCGTCCTTATTAATGTTAAGTGGCATTGAAACAGTTGGATTAGCAGTGGCTTTTCTATTGGAAGCTGGTATCCTTATGGAATAGGGTGCCGCATTTTGATAGGAGTTATCCATAATAATGCTGTACTCAAGTCTTCCGTCGGACCCAAGTTCCTTCTTGATAGTTTTCTTCAACAAAGCTACATAATGTTCTTCAAGCCACTCATAAAAAAATTGACTTGGAACCTGTATTGTAAGCGTGTTGTTCTCGAGCTTTAAAGGCTCTATGGGCGAAAACCATGTTTTATAACTCGAAGGATTTATGTTATCTTCGATGATCCTTAGACAGTTATCCCATACAGTTTTGTAATCCATCATTTGTGCGACTTGACCGTTCATAGTTAACAATGGCCTTATTCCTTTAAGGCTCAGATTAGTTTAGAGGAAGTAAATATTCGGATAGCGACCCAATTATTTTTCAACAAAGATGTTGTTAAAATTGTTAAAAAAAACTTTAAAAACGCTTGCTTTTCTACTTTTTTTGTATTAACACGGAACGCGATATTACACGTAAATTGTTGAAAAATGGAAAGTTGCAATTTTTTCGGGCTAGATTGCCCAACGAATTTCTATTGAGTCTTAATAAAGCCTCATTCTTATATTCGATGGCTTTACATATTTTCAAAGTGCTTTACCCATCGTGCTTATATCGAGTTTTTGGCATATATTTCCGTGTTGTATGGGTAGGGTTTTTGTCGGTAGCCATACAAAGTTGACAATTTCAGGAGATTCTATGGCTACCTTGTCAGCATTCAAAATTGGTAACGGAATGGCGTAAGCCTCATTTTTTTTGGAATACTTCTATAGCTATCTGTTTAATAGTTAGTTAATCGTGCTAATGTAGATTTCTTCAATGTTGATATCACCGCGCTCGGCCAAGAGGGTAAAGAAATTGTTGGCATTCTCTTTCCAGGCGTTTTGGCCCGATAAATAACCAACATATGTCGTAATCTTTTCATTTCCAAGAACTCGAATTACCAATCCTCCTGTTACGCCTTTAATCTTACCAAAGTTAACAACAATTTTAGCATCATCCTTAGCTGGTTCTTTAAGCTTAATTATCAAATAGTTCTTGCTTTTGGATAAGCCTGAATGCATGCTGAAGTTGATGGTGGCATTGGTTCCCGATTTAATTAGCAATGGCTTGTTAGTAACTTTTAATATTGTATCGGCAGAAACTTGGTCAATAATGGTCTGTAGTTTTGACGCAGGTTCTGTTTGATGTGGCTCAAGATGTTTGGCAATCAAGAAGTTGTCAAAAGCCTTATCCATTTCCTTGTTCTGAAGGGCTTGGTTGCCAGCAGCTATAGCCTTTTCATAGGTTATTCCTTCAACTTCTTTGGGCAAGGTTAGCAATTGATTCAATTCCTGAATCTTGGTTTTTGGGGTTTCTTCTAAAGGTTTTAGTTTAGAAGCCGTTAAGTAATGCGACAGCGATTGGTTATAAAGTCTTACCTTAAAACAACTATCAGCCGTAGCCAAATTCTGTGCATATTTGCGTTCAATCAATTGCTTGTTAGCCAATATTTTATTAATCTCTTTCAACTTTTCGGTTGGGTAAACTTCGGCTGGTTTCAATTCCAGGGCGTTTGTATATACTAATGTAGCTTGTTGATAGTCGCTTTTGGCGAACGAACTATCAGCGCTGGCAATTTTTGCTTTATATGAAGATTCTAATTCTTCAGCCTTGGTAATTGCAGTTTGTATTGTGTTGATGCGAATCGAAATCTCCGTTTCGGAGGGTTTTATTGCCAAGGCATTCTTGTACCATGTTAAGGCTTCGTTTAGTTGCTTAACCTTTTCAAATGCTTCGGCTTTGGTTTTAGCCGCCACGAAATCTGCATCTATTTTGGCTAACCTCGCTAGTTCTGTTTCTATTTGTCCTATTTGAGTTTTTACATCACTATTCTCAGGCTTAAGAACTTGAGCACTTTTATAAGCCGTCAAAGCATCGGTAAATTGGCTATTTGCCTTAAGTTGGGCTCCATCGGCCATAAACTTAGCAAACTGGGCTTCTTTGTCTTTTCGAGCCTGTATTATACCGCTTAGCTCAGCTACCTTATCTTTAGGCAATTTTTCTAAAGGTTTAATTTCTAACGCTTTATTATAAGTTGACAGGGCCGATTCCAATTCTCCTTTTAGGTTAAGTGAATCTGCCTTGGCCATAAACGACTTAAAATCTTGGTCTTGCTTCTTTTGGAGTGCGATTAAACGGTCAATTTCCACAATCTTTTCTTGGGCAGTTTTAACATTGGGTTTTATCAACAAGGCAGCACTAAACTCAAGGCGGGCTTTTTCAAGTTGCATATCCTTAAAAAGTTGATTGCCATTAGCCATTGCCAGGGTAAAAGCATCCTCTTCTGACTGCTTTTTATCATTAATTAATTTGGTAACGACCGAAATCCTGCTTCTGGGGTATTCTTCAAGTGGTTTTAGGCTTTGGGCAGCATTAAATGATGTCAGCGCCTCTTCAAGTTTTCCTGTTTCAAAAAGCTGGTCGCCAGTTTTAACTGCTGCTAAATAGTCTAAATCAATTTTTTGATTTACAGCTATTAACGAATCAATAGTGGTTATTTTCTGGGTAGGGTAGGGGGCAACAGGTTTAAGTGCCAAGGCTTTGCTGTACGTATCGCGAGCCATCGAAAGTTTGCTATCTTTCAATTGTTTATCAGCATTGGATATCAGCTCATTATATTCTTTTTCACGTTGCGCAAGTTGTTCTAGGCTTGCTTTAATCTCTGTAACTTTTTGTTTTGGAAGTGCTTCTTCGGGTTTTAAAAGACTGGCTTTGTTAAATTCTGCAAGCGCTGCTTCAAGCTTATTCTGTTCTAAAAGGCTACTGCCATTGGCCATTGATAGCTTATAGTTTTCGTCTTTTTTTGCCATCGCCAGTAGTATCGCATCAATTTCGGAGATTCGCAATGCTGGTGATTTTTCAGTTGGTTTCAGACTCGCAGCTTTTTGGAAAGCCTGTTTTGCCTCATCAAGTTTTCCTTCAGCAAAGCATTTTTCGGCCAAAGCAAGACTGCTTGCATATTCTTTATCAGTAAGGGCGATCTGGGCCAGTATTACATCAATTTCATTAATCTTGCTAATGCAAAGTTCATCTGCTGGTTTTAGCTTTAAGGCAAGTTCAAATTCGGCCTTTGCTTTGTTGAACTCGTTTAAGCTATAAAAATCATTTCCTGATTTGACATGTGCGTTAAACTCTTTTTCTTTTTGATTAGCAGCCTCTAACAGCGTTTTTAGTGTGCTTATACGTGCTTTAGGATGGTTTTCTGAAGGCTTAATTTTTTGAGCAGCCGTATATGCGTCTAGTGCTGGGGTATAGTTTTGAGCTATGTATAATGAATCAGCTTTAGCTACTAGCTGGTCAAAAAGTTGCTGTTTTTGGTTTTCAGAAGCCACTAAGGCATCAATTTCTGTAATTTTTGATTTTGCAAAATCGTCTCCTGCTTTGTATTCCAGTGCCTTAGAAAAAGCCTCGCGAGCCTCAATCAAATTTCCTTTCATTAATAGGGCTTCTCCTGTTTTAAGCTGCTGAGCATAGTTTTGCTGGGTGCTTTTGGCTAATGCAATCCGATTCTCGGTTTCAGCTTTTTTACCACTAGCATAAACATCTGATGATTTTAGTTTAACGGCCTTATTGAATTCAAGTAGGGCCGCTTCGTAGTTGCCGCTTGCAAATTCGAGGTCGCCGTTTTGTATTGCTAGAGTATAGGCCTCCTCATTCGATTTTAGTTGGTTAAGGAGTTGGTCAATTTCAACAAGGCGATCTTTTGGAAGCTTTTCTGATGGCTTAATGGCAAGTGCTTCTTGGAATAATGTCTTGGCTTGGGTATAATCTTTGCCACTAAAGCTTTTCTGTGCGTTAGTAACCAATAAGTTATATTGTGATTCAAGTTCTTGTTGATTTTTTAGGAGGCTTTCAATTTCAGTAAGTTTCTCAGTAGGATAAGCCGACTGTGGTTTTAGCTGCAAAGCTTGGCTGTAAAGTGTTTTTGCTCCCGGGTAATTTTTACTTGCAAAGGCAAGATCAGCTTTCGCAATTGTGCTCTCGTAATTTTGTTGTGTGCTTTTCTGGCTTGCAAGGGTTTTGTTAATCTCAGCAATTTTTTTTGCTGGGTAGGTGTCGTTTGGCCGTTCGTTTAAGGCTTGTGTGTAGAGTCCTTTGGCTGTATCGAGTTTGCTTGCCAGCAGTTCTTGGTCAGCTTGCTTAATCAATTCTTGGTATGCAAGGTTTTTGTCCGAAATTTTTTGGTCAACCAGAGCAAGCTGAGTTTTTGGGTAGCTTTCTTCAGGCTTCAATTTACTAGCAGAAGAATAGAAGGTCTTGGCTTTGTCAAGGTCGTTTTTTGCAAAACTTTCGTCAGCCGATGCAAGGGTAGAGGCGTAGAGGTTTTCGTTTTTATCCAATAGTGCAATTTTTGGCGTAAGCTCCTTCATCTTTTCGATGGGATACTTTTCGGAGGGTTGCAGCTTCGATGCTTCTTCGTATTTGTTGAATGCATCTTTTAAATTGTTGCTTTTGTAAAATCCATCGGCGAGTTGTATGCACGATGCATAAAGATTTGCTCGCTGCGAATTATCAGCCTGTATGCTTTGCATCTTCTTTAGTTGGGCTCTGGGGTACTCCTCATCAGGTCGGTAATCGAGTGCTTGCTTATACTTTTTGGTAGCTAGGCTAAAATCATTTTTTGTAAATGCTTCATCAGCCTCTTTTATAGATAGTTCATAATCTTTACTTAAAGTTTGGCTGTAGTTTTGTATTTCGTTAATATCCGTAATTCGTTGCGTTGGATGCTTTTCATCGGGGAGTAATACCTGGGCCTGTTTATAATGCGTAAGAGCTTGATTGTAATCATTTTTAACATAGAATGCATCCGCTTGCGCTATTTCTTTGTTATACAGCGTACGGTTAGCTTCACGCTTTGTTTTGGCAGCTTCAATTTTTTGAGCGGGTATTAGATTGGAAGGCTTTGCATTTTTAGCATTTTCAAAGGATTTAATTGCAAGTTCGAAATTATTGGTTTTCAAGTAGTTTTCGCCTTCATTTAAAGCTGTATTAAATGTATTCTCCAATGCTTTTGATTGCTCTATCTGCTTTTTGATTGATTGAGCTTTTTCAAGCAGAACTTTCTGGTTACCAATTAGTTTATTTGCATTTGCCAACTCAGCTTCAGCAAGTTCCAATTGACCACTTTTAAGGTACTTCTCACAGCTGAAGAGCATTTTTTCGGCTTGAACATTGTTTTGATCCAATTCTGCCACTATCTTTTGTAACTCACTAATTTTCAATGTAACTTTTGGTTCATTGGGATTAAGACGCGCTGCATACGTATAGGCTGCTAGGGCATTTTTGTAGTCTTTGGCCTTATAAACACTGTCAGCAAATGCAAATGCTTTAGCAAATGCTTTGGTATTGTTTTGAGCGAGGGATTGAAGAGGGGAGGTGTAAAGAGCTATAAATAAAATAATTGCCGCTAATGGACCTAAAATTGGATTGGAGTATTTCATAAATTGAAGTCTGTATCGCTTGAGTACAATAAGTGAGTACGATAAAAATGCAAATTTATTGTATCCGGCTGAATTGCCAATGCACGATTTTCGGTTAACAAAAGTATCATCCATGCATGTGCTGTTTACATAGTTACAATTGTAAATAGTAGTTTATGCTAAATCTTGATAAGTTTACAGTTTACAACACTAAACTAACTATTTCATATAGTTAAAAACAATAAAACCAGTATTTTATGATGATTTATTGAAGTATATGATTAAGTGCACGAAATTTTTTAAACAATCTACTTTATATTGCAGATTAGCCAGTTACAAGGTTACAAAAATACACGAAAAAATATACACTTGGTTACTGTTGTGAATTGTAAACAATGTATATTTGTAAAAAATTTCAATGGTAGAACGTTTAACATTGTTAATGAAAACGTATGAACTTACGGCATCGCAGTTGGCCGATGCTGTTGGGGTTCAACGTTCAAATATTTCGCACCTGTTGGCTGGGCGTAACAATCCGAGCCTCGATTTTGTAACAAGACTTCTAACCAAGTTTCCCGAAGTAAATGCCGATTGGCTGTTATTTGGAAAAGGAAGCATACATAAGAAAACGGGTGGCGCGCAAACTGATTTATTCAGCAGCAGTGTTATTGTGCCATCTGAAACACCTGCTATACCAAAGCCTCCTGAACAGCCCAAAATAAAAAATGTGCAGGAAATACCTGCACACGAAGAAGTGGTAGAACCACCAAAAACGGTAAAAAAGCCCGTAAGAGAGCCTAATAATCAGCCAATAAAAACCATTAAGCAGATTGTAGTGCTCTATACTGACGGATCTTTTGATGCGTATCTTCCGAACGATTAGTACCTTTCGAAACCGCTAAAAAAGAAATTTGCCTCTATAGCCGCATTTTCATCGCAGTCAGAACCATGTACTGCGTTGCGTTGTATGGAAGTACCACACATTTTGCGAATGGTGCCTTCGGCAGCTTTTGCTGGATCAGTAGCTCCAATAAGCTCTCGGTAGCTTTCCACAGCGTTTTCCTTCTCTAATATTGCAGCCACAATTGGTCCTGACGACATAAAATCAACCAAATCCTGGTAAAAAGGTCTGTCTTTGTGGATGATGTAAAATTTAGCAGCTTGTTCAAGGCTGAGATGAACCATTTTCATGGATTGGATTCTGAATCCGTTTTCGTTGATAGTCTGTAATATCTTGCCAATGCATTGTTTTTCAACTGCATAAGGCTTAATCATGGTAAAAGTGAAATTGCCGGCCATAGTTTTGTTACGATTTATACATTAATTAATAGCAAAGTGTACAAGATAGGTAAATATACTTTTATAAACACAAGTAGTTGCTAACCTGGTTGTTAAATGAAATACTTTTCCATTCTCAGACAGATAAGCATTATGTGTACATCAACTACATAAACAAACCTTAGGTAGTTTTGTTAAACAAAGCCAATGCTAAGCCAATATTTTTTAATTTTGCCCCGTGTCAAACTCCTACAATAGTTTTAAGCTGCAAGCTGCAAATTTATCTAGTTTATTAAAAACCAATCCAACGATTGTATTGGTAAGCCATACCAACCCTGATGGTGATGCATTAGGCTCCACACTTGCGCTCTATCAAGTTTTAAAAGCTCTCGGCCATAAAGTAACGGCAATTGTTCCCAATACTTATCCTTCTTTTTTGGAATGGATGACATGCATTAATGAGGTTGTGATTGCTGAAAACAAACAAAAGTTTACTGAAAAGGCAATCAAGGAAGCTGATATCGTTATCTGTTTAGATTTCAATGCCTTTCATAGGGTTGAACGCCTTGAAAACTATTTAACTAAGTCAAAGGCCGTAAAAGTGCTTATCGATCATCATTTGGAGCCTGCCAACTATTTCGATATTTCAATTTCGGATGTTTCGGTATCATCTACTTCTGAACTGGTTTATAACCTTATAGAAGATCTTGGATATGAAGCACATATAGACCAAGGTGTTGCAGAGTGTTTATATGTAGGCATAATGACTGATACTGGTTCATTCAGCTACTCATGCAACCATGAGCGTACTTATATCATAACTTCTAGGTTAATTGCCAAAGGCATTGATCCACAAAGAGTACACAATTTGGTTTATGATACTTTTTCTGAGAACAGGTTAAGGCTACTTGGGCATTTGCTCCGGAACAAAATGGTTGTGGCACCCCAATTCAAAACAGCCTACATTTCATTGTCTTTAGCCGATCAGAAGAAGTATAATTATCAAATTGGTGATTCTGAGGGTATTGTAAATTATGCACTATCTATTGAAGGAATTCGATTGGCTGCCTTTTTTACAGAGAAGAAGGATAAAGTGCGCATTTCGTTTCGTTCGAAGGGCGATTTTTCGGTAAACGAACTGGCAAGGACCTATTTTGATGGAGGTGGGCATAAGAATGCCGCAGGTGGTAATAGTTACACAACACTTATTAAAACGAAACGTTATTTCGAATCTTTGCTTCCTACATTAGCGTTATAAATTGGTGAAATATAATGAAATACATTGTTGCGATAGTTGTTTTAGTCAGTTTGTGGTCTTGCAATCAAGCAGTTGATATTTCCACTCGAGAGAAAAGGATCAGTAGCAGGAGCGATTCGTTGATAAGATTCAATCAAGAGTTTTTAGTAATTGAAAATCAGTACATTGAAGACTATATTACACGACATGGACTGACAATGCGAAAAACTGGTACAGGATTACGCTATCAGGTAGTTAAAAATGGCAATGGAGCAAAAGCTGAACAAGAAAAAGTAGTCAAATTCAATTATACGGTAAGTTTTTTAACTGGAATTGTGTGTTATTCTTCGAAGCTTGATGGGCCAAAATCGTTCAAAATAGGTAGAAGCACCGTTGAATCAGGGCTAAATGAAGGAATTTTGCTGTTGAGGGTGGGTGACCATGCGAAATTTATCTTACCTTCGCACCTTGCTTTTGGAGCCACCGGCGATCATGACCAGATTCCTCCAAGGGCAGTATTAGTTTACGACGTAGAAATACTCGAAATCAAATAATTAAATTAAATCTCAAATGAAAAAAACCTTTAATTCATTTCTTTTCTTATTGGCTGTAGCCGTAGTTTTCACTGCATGTGGTGGCAAGTATCCTGGATACAAAAAAACCGATTCAGGATTGTATTACAAATTCTTTGTTGAATCTGGCGATACCGCAAAACCCAAAGAAAACGACATACTTACGCTCAAATTGTCATATTCAGGCAAAATAAACGGCAAGGATACATTGTTTATGGATGGCAAAAGCGATTTCAAACTACCTTTAGCAAAATCAGCCTTTAAGGGCGATATTTATGAAGGTTTAACTTTGATGTCGAAAGGGGATAGCGCTTCATTTATTATGAGTGCTGATTCATTCTATACAAAAATCGTTCGTGGCCCACTTCCAAAAGGTGTTGATAGCCTAGCTGTATTAACGTTCAACGTTAAAATGATTGATTTCATGTCGCAAGAAGAGATGATGAAGAAACAAGAAGCTGAAAATGCTGTGAAAGAAACCGCTGAAATGGAACTGTTAAACAAATATTTAACTGATAACAAAATAACCGTTACCCCTACTGCTTCAGGTTTATATTTTATGGAAGTTAAAAAAGGAAACGGTAAAAAACCCGTTGCAGGCAAAAAAGTTAAAGTTCATTACACTGGTACTTTACTTGATGGCACCAAATTCGATTCTTCATTCGATCATCCTGGTAAAGAACCTTTTGAGTTCCCTCTAGGTCAAGGTCAGGTTATCCCAGGTTGGGATGAAGGTATTTCATTGATGAGCGTTGGTGGAAAAGCTAAATTGATTATCCCTTCTAAGCTTGGTTACGGTGGCCGTAGCGCAGGCCCTATCCCTGCTTTCTCTACCTTATTATTTGATGTAGAATTAGTTGAAGTTGAAAAATAGTTATACTGTATAGCAATGAAGATTAAATTGTATCATTTGATCTCATTGGTAATCCTTGGCGGCTGCATCTTAAACGGGTGCAGCCGTTTTAGTGGTTACGAGGAAGCTTCAAATGGATTGTATTATAAGTTCCACGTACACAAGGATGGATTAAAGCCCGTGGTAGGCCAAGTAGCAACCATTAATTTAACCTATAGCCTTGGCGATTCCTTAATGTTCAATAGTAAACAATTGAACGAACCCATGAATCTGGTTTTAAGTAAGCCTGAATACCAGGGCGATGTAAATGATGCGATCATGATGATGAGTCTGGGCGATAGTGCATCATTCTTGACCCGTGCTGACTCGTTCTTTTATAAGACAATGAAATACAATCGTTTGCCTAAGGGTCTTGAAAAAGACTCAAAAGTAAGAATTGAAGTTGGACTTAAAAAGATTCAGACCGAAGAGGATATTAAAAAGCAAACCGAGGAATGGGAAAATTCCTTAAAGGATAATGAAGCTCTAACCATAGAAGCATTCATCAAAAATAGCGGAGCTGCATATGACTCCACTGCAGAAGGTTTGTATATCCTCGAATCAGTTAAGGGAACTGGCCCCACCATACTGCCAGGCAATATTGTAACGATTGATTTTGCCATACACACAGTTTTGGGCAAAAAGCTCTATTCAACTTGGGAGGCGAAAAAACCCTTTACCCTTGAATATGGGAAGAAGTTTGACACGGAAGGATTCAATATTGCGCTTAAGCGGATGGCTAAAGGAGCTAAAGCACGCCTCATCATACCCAGCAACTTGGCATTTGGCAAAGAAGGGCGTCCGGGCTTCATTCGTCCCTATGAACCTTTGTTATACGATGTAGAAGTTTTAAACATCCAAACCAAGGCGGATATCGAAAAAGAAAAATTGGCTGCTATTGAAGCTAAAAAAGTTATAGAAACCAATAAAATAAATGATTATGTAAAAGCTAAAGGTATTACGGCTCAACCTTCAGCTAATGGGCTTTATGTTGTTGAAACTAAAAAGGGTAATGGCCCTGTGGTTGTTTCTGGTAAAAAGGTATTGGTTCACTATTCAGGATTCCTGCTCGATGGCACAAAATTCGATTCTTCACTTGATCGCGGCCAACCATTCGAATTTGTTGTTGGTAAGGGTAACGTTATTAAAGGCTGGGATGAAGGCATCAAACTTCTGAAGGTTGGAAGTAAGGCTAAACTCATCATCCCAAGTAAATTAGCTTATGGTGAAGCCGGTTCAGGTGATAAAATTCCACCATTCTCACCACTTGTATTTGATATTGAAGTATTAGGTATAGAATAAATCAACCATGAAAAAACTAAGTTTTGTATCAGCATTTATTGCCGTATTATTTTTAATTTCTTGTAAATCAATGAAAAAAGAAAGTGTTCCAACATTTACTACCACCCCTTCTGGTCTTCAATATATGATTACCAAGCATGGGGAAGGCCTTAAGGCAGCAACAGGTAGCTTAGTAACCGTGCATTATACCGGTAAATTTTTAAATGATTCTGTTTTCGATAGTTCTGTTGAAAAAAACCGTCCTATCACCATAACACTTGGCAAAGGTCAAGTAATAAAGGGTTGGGATGAAGGCCTTACTTATTTGAAAGAAGGTGATGAGGCCACTTTTATTATTCCAGCTGATTTGGCTTATGGAAATCGGCAAGTTGGCCCAATTCCAGCCAATTCTACCTTAAAATTTGAAGTTAAACTAATTAGTGTTCAGGAGATTAAAGAACCAGTTCCATTTAACTGTGCTGGACTTGATACGCTTAAGCTTGAATCAGGTTTACAGATAATTATGGTAAGTGAAGGAAAAGGACCCAAACCTGTTAAAAACAACAAGGTTGATGTTCATTACACTGGATATTTTACCGATGGAAAAATCTTTGACAGTTCGGTCAGCAGAGGCACGCCTTTATCCTTCGAGGTTGGCGTAGGCCGGGTTATTAAAGGTTGGGATGAAGGCTTGCTCCAATTAAGCAAGGGTAGCAAAGCTCGTCTGATTATTCCCTCGCATTTGGCTTATGGCGATAGACAAACAGGCCCAATTCCTGCAGGATCGACCTTAATTTTTGACGTTGAATTAATTGATTTTAAGTAGTCAAAATACGCTTAGGTCATATACTGGCCTTGCATAGGTAAGCATAGTATCTAAAAGAAAACCTTGGAACAACTTCATTCGAAGCCAATCCAAGGTTTTTTTATGGTATAAACCGAAATACAGCCATTTGAAAGGGCCTAAACCCCTGCTGCGTTGTATTAACCGCTATTCTACACTGAGTTGCGACACATTTTGGTGTTAGGCGTTGCGGTTCACAACACTAATTAGTTCTTTGGGTTTAAAAGGTTTTGCCAAGAAATCATTCATACCTGCTGCTAGGCACCTTGATTTGTCCTTTTCCAGGGCAAACGCTGTAACAGCTATTACTTTGGTTTTTATTGCTTTATTTTGCTCCAATTCTCTTATTTTCAATGTGGCTTCAATGCCGTCCATAATGGGCATCTGTATATCCATCAAAATCATATCATACTGAAAATTAGAAGCTTTCTCGATGGCAATTTTACCATTCTCTGCTATATCAAGTTCATGGCCTTCGCGTTGCAAAGTAGCGCGTACAAATTTTTGGTTTAAGATGTTATCTTCAACGAGCAAGATTTTAAGGGCTTTCTTCGTAATGGGTTCATCAATTATTCCAATCGTTTTCTTGATTGAAGTATCAAAAGTAGCTGTAAACCAGAATACTGATCCGACACCTAACTCTGATTCAAAACTGATTTCACCTTTAAAAAGGCTACAAATATCTTTTGCGATGGCTAGTCCTAATCCACCACCTTTAATTTTTAGCAATAGCGATGAGTCTTTATGTCCGAGGGCATTGTATAGCTCTTGAGCCATATCCATTCGAATTCCAGCGCCTGTATCTTGAACTTTAAACACCAACATTGCTTTTCCATCATCCAACTCACCAAGGTTATCAACCGAAATGGTGATCATACCAGTGTTTGTGTTATTTAAAGCATTGTCGGCCAGGTTCATAATTATTTGTCTCAATTTATCAGCATCAGCTATAACATGGGTTGGAACATACTGCGTAACATCGAATGAGATTCCAATTTTCTTGCCTTCAGCCCTATAAATTAATGAATTAACAGTGCTCTCAATTTCATACCGTAAATCAACAACTTCTTGCTTAAGGCCAATCAAACCCGATTGAATACCAGAGAAGTCGGTTACATCATTAATGGTAGTAAGTACCTGAATTCCGTATGAATTGATTATGCTGAGGTACTCAATTGATTCGTTATCAAGTTGTTTTCCTTTTAAGACATCTATTATGCCAAGGATACCATTTAAGGGCACCTTAATTTTTCCGCTAATTCTTTTAAGTAGAATTGCATGCATGTTTTTTAGCGCCTCAAGTTCATTTTTGGCATCCATAAGCCTCAATTCTAAGCTTTCACGCATTAAATCGTATCGTGCTTCCAATTCTTGTAGTTCTGGACTACCCTGTGGGTTATTGGTTTGATTATCCATAGTAAAAAATCTTAATTACCTGATTTAATATGTTTTTGAATGATGTTCAATAGATGGTTTTTTGATACGGGTTTTGAAATGTAATCATCAAATCCCGATTCTAGGAATCGTTCCTTATCGCCACTCATAGCATATGCTGTTTGGGCAATGAAAGGAATAGAGGTGTATTGTTTATAATCTTGTTTAATTTTTTTGAGGAGCTTTACACCATCCCATGGCGAAGGTAAGTTTATGTCAACGAGCATGATATCAAAAACAAAGTTCTTAGATAAGTTTTTCTTTACCAGGTCTAAAGCATTATCCCCATCAATAGCCAGGGTTAGTTCTCCTACATTTTCTAACATTTTCTTTAGAACCATCCGGTTCATCCGGTCATCTTCTATAATAAGAATGTTGATAGGTCTATCGTGGAATTCGATGGATGAGATAAGTGCGGTATCAGGCATTGGTGTTTTAAGGGCCGATGACTTGGATGATTGTTTTAAGAATACGGTTACGGTTGTGCCCAATCCCTTTTCGCTCACAATTTCAATGCGACCTTTCATCAGTTCAACCAATCGCTTGGCCAATGGCAGGCCTAAACCGGCACCTTGGTACGCTCTTGAAAAACCGAGGCTTTCTTGTCTGAAAGCTTCAAAAATACTTGGAAGATAGGAGGGGTCAATACCAATTCCGGTGTCTTTTACGCGTATAAATAATTCATTGCTTCGCTCACTTACGCCACATGAAATATTGATAAAGCCTTTCTCGGTATATTTCAATGAGTTGTCAATTAAGTCGCTTAGCACCCGCATAAGATTATTTGAATCGGCTATAGCCAAGGGACAGGGATTGCCTTGAAGGTTGAACCTTATCCCTTTTTCGTTGGCTTTAAATTTGAATATGGTTGTGGCATCATTCAGGATACTGGGTAGATCAACTTCTTCGAGATTAATAACCAAATCGTTAGCTTCTAGCCTGCTAATGTCGATTAAATTGGTTAGCAGATGCAAAAGCCGTTCGCCACTTTGCGAAATTCCATTAGCATAATCGTATAGCTCTTGGTTTTCAATTCTAGATAATTCGGTTTCTAGGAGTGCAGCAAAACCTATAATACCATTTAGTGGTGTCCTTATTTCATGGCTAATATTTGAAAGGAAGGCGTTTTTTAAGTAATTAGCATCTTCAGCTCTTTTAAGGGCTTTTTTAAGTTCGGCATCAATCTTTAGGCGCTCACTAATTTCATTTTGTAAGGTAATTGTCTGTATTTCAACTTCTTTTTGCAATATTTCGTCGAAACCGCTTTTTTGCTGCTGAAGTTCTTCAATCTGATTGTGTAAGGATTTTAGTTCGTTTTTACGCTTATTATTGGTTGCGAAATGTTTCCAAGCGAACACTAGTATAACTAAAAGGATGCAGCTGCCCAATAGAATTATTATGCGGTAATACTTGTTGGTAAGTTTTTCTTGTACTGATAGTTGCGTTCTTAGCTTTGAAATTGACGCTGAATAATACTCCAGATTTATCCCCGGTTGTCTTTCACTAATGGTATCAAAATAAGCATTGCTTTGTTGCAAAAGCATATACGCCTTGTCGAATTCGTTCATTTTTGCCAATAGTATAGCGTAATCCTTGCTTATTAAACTGATTGCCAGCGGTATGTTTTCTTTTTTAATGGTTGACAAAGCTTCCTCAAAATAGATTTTCGCTTTGCTCAAAGAGTCAATCAACATATACGTTTTGCCTAATTCGGAAAGGGTATTTGCACGCCCAAGTTTATTATTGGTTGATTTATAGATATTAAGCACTTCGTTAAAGCTTTGTATCGCTTTTTCTGTTTCGCTATTCTGCTGGTAAAGGCATCCAAAATTAAACATTGTTTCTGCAATAGCTGGCATGTCGTTCAGTTCACGTCTAATATTTAATGCTTTGTTAAAGAAATCATTGGCTTGTTCTGTATTGCCCTCTTTTAGGTATAACTCACCTATATTGTTATAAGTGTTTGCGATACTTCTTTTGTTTTTGAGTTGGAGTTTAATTTTTAGCGATTGATGTAAGTAATTGAGGGCTGTTTTGGTATCGTTCATTTCAAGATAAACCAAGCCTATGTTGTTAAGGATTTTCGACAAAATCAGGACTTCGTGTAGGCTGTCAGCTTGTGTTTTGCATTTGGAATAAAGGTTGAGCCCCTCTTTGTAGTTCGACAATTCGATATGTGTGTTGGCTATCAATAGGTTTGCATTTAAAATGCACCTTTTATTGTTAAGTTTTTCAAAAATTGCCAATCCTTTAGAAAATGCCTCCTGGGCTTTGTAAAATTCAGAAAATGAATAATGTATGCGACCAATTAACAGATAGCTTAAACCTTGACCTACCATAAATCTGTTGTTATAAGCTAATTTGCCTACCGAATCAACCTCATTAAAATTTGTACGCAAGTTTAAGCTTGAAAGCCTTTCGTACAAATCAATTGTATTATCAGCATCCTTATCATCGGTTCCTATTGAAATCAAGTGCAATAGTGTATCTACAACACCTTGTTGAGCATGCAATAAGGGATTGAACCACAAGCAGATAAGAAGTAAGTATATGGTCTTCAGTTTCATTAAGAATGTAAAGCTATCAAGAAATTTTTTCAGCAACGAAAATTGGCTCTTGAGGATTAACTGCAAATGTACTTATTTCAGGATATTTTTCAACCGATAAGTGGTTAATGCTAACCCTAAAACCTGCCGCTTTTAGCCGTTCAGTATAATCAAGGCCATAAATACGAACATGATCGAATTGTCCGAAATGCTGCTCACGGTCTTTTGGAAGTATTATATTTTGATTTTCATAGGTTTCTGATAGGTATGGAGAAAAAGGTACTTGTAATATTGCCCAAGCATTTTTCTTCAATACCCGAAAGAGCTCGCGCATTGCTTGATTATCATCTAGTATATGTTCAAGCACATGATTGCAAATAATTGCATCAAAAGTTTCATCTTTAAATGGAAGTTGAACTAGGTCGAGGTTGGTAATCCCTCGTTGGTAATAGTAATCGGTGTAGCCATCAGTTTGCTTATCGCCTGTAATATACTCAATTTGAGTTTTTTGCTGTATATACGCTCGCAAACTTCCTTCTGGGGCTATGTGTAAAAGCTTTAGCTTTGATTCAAAGAAACCTTTTTCATTTAAATATGCGTATATCAACCTATCCCTATCTGTTGAGTAACACCTTGGGCAAACGGTGTTTTCTCTATAACCACTTCCAATAATTTGATATTGAACAATCACAGCATGGTGTTGACCTCCTGGCAAAAACTTCCGAAACGATTGTTTACAATATGGGCAGTAATAATTGGATCCTTTGAAATAAAATCCCATAATTTTTTGCCATCCACCTCTAAGTTTCACACCCACTTGATAGGGAACAATCTTTTTAAGAATGCTCTTGGTTAGTCTAAATGTGTTCATGTAATTATTGGTTAAATATCAATAGTTTAACAGAATCAATTAAGTTAAGGTAGCGGGCTTGTAGTATGTAAGTACCACTCGAAATTGCAGGAATAGCAAGCCGAAAGTTTTTCGTGTTTATTGTAGTATAAATATTTTTAACTACTTGCTTACCAGTAGAATCAAATAAATTAATATAAATGTTACCCGCTAACTCAACATCAAATTCAAGCAATACCTCGTGGGTTACAATACTAAACGAAGCAGACTTAATAAAATGAGTTTTCTGGGTTGTAGGCTCTTCAAGTCCTTGTCCCTTAAAGTATTCATATGCACCTATATCATACTTGCCACCATAGGGTCTAGCTTGGTAATCCAAGTCATAGGTTATTTTAAAAGGATAAAGGTCAATTCCTGTGTTAACAGCAGGGCTGCTGGCTTGTAGACGATAATTGCCCAGCAATGAATCAACAAATAAAATAGTTTTCGCATTGCGAGCCCCAAAATTATTCTGTACATCGCATGTTGCATCCACATTAACATTAATATAAGAAGATTCAGGTGGAACCCCCATTGAGTCATAGTAATGCCAAATACCCGGGTTGATAATTATGTTGTTGTAAATTAAGTTATTAGAGCTGTTTATGTTGGAGAAACGAATGCCTTCACTTTTTGGGTTTACAATTGTGTTACTGAAAATCTTGTAGGCTTGATTCTGTGGATTAGGCAGGTTGTAAGCAACATAAATACCTGGTTTTGAGTAAGCTCCCTGCGTTAGGGGTTTGTAAGTTCTTCCAGCTTCTACAATTAGGTTGTTAAAGATTTTTCTTCCACCAAAGCCATGCACCTCAATGCCAATTCCTGCGCCTTTCGTTATTTTATTATTGTAACAATCACAGCTACTGCCTTCTCCAATAATAATCCCGCTCATTTGCCCATATTGTTTTACATAACTATCATGCGAAATCCGGTTATCATTAATCCGGCAGTCAGTGCTTACACTCGAAACCTGGATACCATCATAGCCTGTGCGTTCAACAATGTTGTTGTAAATTTCGGCTCCAAATAGTAGGTGAGGCATTACGATGGTGTCCTTACCGTTGCAATTCAGCTCTTTGCCCGAATAAAAAGAGCTTCCTATGTACATGCCTTCAAAACCAATATCATGCAAGTAATTGTCGTGTATTTTCAGGTTATTCAATGCAAAGCTATCTCTAACAGCTTTCAAAGAGCAATCAGGATCTGTTTTGGCCATAATCCCTGCCAATCGGGTATTGGCAATTTCAACGCCTTCTACTTCAATATCAGTTGATAGGTCATCTATAGAAATGCCAACTCCATCTGATTCAAGTATTTTTAATGCATAAGGTTCAGTGGCAGTTTTACCTGTGAGTTTAATGTATGAGGATTTTCCACCAAATCGAATACCATAAATGCAATTGGTATCTATTAGCACATTTCCACCTTCGGGCCTAATAATGATTGGCTTTTCTGCTGACCCATGTAAGTTGTCGATGCGAATATGATAATATTTACCGGCCTTTAAGCAAATTGTGCAACCGGGTGTAATACTCTTAAGCTTCTTGCCGTCAATTAAGGTATATACTTTGGGATTTCCATACAATATGGTATCGCATGGTTGGCCTATCAACACATACGAAATTGATAATAAATATATTGCGATTATTAGTGTGATTTTTGCCATGTGCTTTTATTGTGCTCTTTTGGCTCGTTCCCAGTTTACGGATTGAGCCTTTTTTAAATAGCGTTTCAAACCTAAGAAAACTGCAAGGTTCATTATAAAGAAGTAATAAGGAATAAAGAGGAGTTTTATTCTAATTTTCTGGTTTTCAAGTATCCAACCAATACTAGCAGCCAAATAAAAAAGAAACTGTGCCAGCAATAGTAAGGTATAGGGGTTTTTGGCATTAATTCCTTCATTATAAGCAATAAAGCCATTCAAAACAAAGATGAGCGGCAAGCTAAGCGGCGCCAGAGTCCAACGGAGTACCCTGTGTGAAATGTATTGGAAACTTAAAATACCGTACTTAAAAGGGTTTAATAGTTTAGCCAACCTCACAACAGATTGAATTCCACCGGCTGAAATCCGAATTTTACGTTTCAGTTCTTCTTTTACATTGGCTGAAGGAGCTTCGATAGCATAAGCTTCTGGATCATATTGAATTGTGTAGCCCTTCATGGCAATTCGTAGCGAAATAATAAAATCGTCGAGCAAGGTGTCTTTTTCAACTTCTTGATAAAGTTCGCGCCTAATGGCGAATAATTCGCCTGCCGCACCTACAACCGAATAGAGTTCGGCATCCCATTTCTTGAGTTTGGATTCATATTTCCAATATATTCCTTCGGTGGCTGCAGCACTTTGCTTTTCGTCTTGAAAAATACGCTTTTCACCACTCACACATCCCACTTTTGGATCGGCGAATAAGTTGACAATCCGCCGAATACTATCAGGCCCAAGCATGGTGTTGGCATCCGAAAATATTACAATAGATGTTTCAATAAACTTCATTCCCCTGTTCATGGCACCAATTTTTCCACCCCGCTCAGGAACATGATAAACCTGAATGCCTTTATGGTGGTACGATTCAAGTAGGGTAGGAGTTCCATCATCGCTTCCGTCGGTTACCCAAACCTGTTTTATCTTTTCTTTTGGGTAATTTAATGATAACGTGTTTTTTACTTTAGCATCAACATAATCTTTCTCATTGTATGCAGCTACAAAGAGGCTTACTTCTGGTTCATATTGAACAAGGTGTTGTGCTTTTTTAACAAAGACACGCTTGCTTAATACCAATAAATACAATATGATTCCATAGCCTACATATGCATAGAAAACGATAAAAACCAGTATCCAAAACAATAGTTTAAGTATCATAGCCAATAATTAGTTGGGATTTGAAATACGTTCCCATTCACCAGTTGAACTGTTAAACGTTTTAATAACTTTACATGGATTTCCAGCGGCAATGCAAAAGGCTGGAATACTTTTGGTTACTACACTACCTGCACCAATCTGGGTGCGCTTTCCAATCGTTACTCCGGCAAGCACTACCGAGTTGGCACCAATATGGGCTTCATCCTCAATTAACACACCTTTTATGTCAAGTGGTTGATATTTAGAATTTTTTGAACCATCGGCATACCCATGGTTAAATCCTCCTATAAACACATGCTGTCCTGTTCCACTTCCATTGCCCATGCTAACCGGTCCAATAATCACGGTACCAATCCCTACACGGGCATCGTCTCCAATTATCACATTTCCAGCACCATTGTTTATAACACAGTACGATTCAATGGTAGAGTTTTTTCCAAGTTCAAATCGGTTAAACGGAAAAACATCCATACGACTGTTCCATCTAATGAGCGAATTTTTTCCCCGCTTGTGTACAAACTTGTTAACGAACACGCGAATCCACCATCGGGGTTTGGGGCGTCCGGTTGGAGAAATTAGCCATAAAACCAGCTTTTTTAACTTTGGGTTGGCCTTAATACGTTGAATTACTCCCATAGAATGTTAAATTTTAGATAGTTATATTTTTTTCGTTGGCTACAAGTTTAGCATACGCATAAATAGTGTTCACATTGTTTTCCCATGAATGGCTTAATGCGCACGATTTCCGTTGTGCCTGCTTTTCAGCTGAATCGGTTTTAAGGGCAGTTTTGATAAGTTCAACAAAATCAGAATGATTATTGGCTAGATAAGCTACCTCATTGAAGTATTCCATGGCTTTGGTAGCCGACCCCACCGTTGGTTTTCCAAGGGCCAGGTATTCATCAATTTTGCGAGGATAATTACCCATCGTTGCATCATTAATCAGTTGTGGGTTAATGGCTACATCAAATCCTTTGATATAATCGGGCAGTTTTTCGGGCTCACGGCTTCCCAGAAAGTAAACATTAGGAAGTGTATGCAGCTTCGATTGTTCAAATTCTTCATCTTCCGGCCCAACCAAAACTAAGCTCCAAGGATTTAGCTCAATGGCTATTTTTTCTAAAAGTTTGATGTCGAGGCGTCTGGAGGATAGAAATCCAACGTACCCAACGATGGGCTTAGGAATTTGCAAGAGGTCAGCTGCAACATTGATAGTGCGAAGTTCATCGTTAAACAAGCTTGTATCGCAGCCTTGCCCAACCATGTAGCTATGTTTATTAAATCTTGCCCCATATTCAGCGTAAAGTGTGGAGTTATTTACCACTAAATCAGCTGTTTTTATAAGTTGGGGTTCTAAACGTTCGCCGTGTTTTTTCCAATAAGGATGCTTGGTAAGGAAATCGCGCATATAATATATGTATAGCTTGGGCTTTAAAAGTTCCTTTAAATGGATACCCATAAACATTAAGCTATCATTGAATAATATGAAGTCTTTGAATCCCAATCTTTTTGCTGCATCCATGATTTGGCTGGCAAATAACCGGCTATTCCGTTTGTTTAGTAGGTCATAAATAAAACAACCTGGCAATAAGTTGATTGATTCAATCTTTGTGCGGGGGTAAAGCGTCCAAAGTGATGCATGAATTTGGTAAATATCTGGTAATTCGCCCTTTAGAATCTTCAGGCGTTTTTGGGTTTTTTCGGTGTTTCGTTCATATTTAAGGGTTGCGCGATCAAGCGGGGCATTTACATATAAAACCCTATTGTGTTTGGCAAATTCCTCGGCAATATTTTTGCAATTGCTACCAATAGCAATGTCCCATGGTTGAATTCCTACAACAATTATATCCTTGCCTTTCATTAGCCTTATAGGTTGTATTTCAATAGTTTATTATTTAAGTATCGTTCCATAGAGTTTCAATACGTCGGCAGCCATTTGATGCCACGAAAATTTACTTGATTGTACAAACCCTTTCTCTATAAAGGAGTTAGCTAGCTGCTTATCGGAATGTAAACTAATCATGGCTTGGGTAATTTCATTCGTATCGAAAGGATTAACAAGCCATGCCGCACCACCCGAAATTTCGGGCATACAGGATGTATTGGAGGAAATTACAGGTGTGCCGCAAGCCATGGCTTCCAAAAGAGGGATACCAAAACTTTCGCGCAAAGATGGATATAGGAATTGCTCACACTGCGAATATATAGCCGGCAAATCGGTATTCACCACATAGCCAGTTAGATGAATTGATTTAAACAGATTTGGCTCATCCATTTCATTCAAGAGTTTCTGCAATTCATTTAGTTCGTAATCAAGCATTACCATTGGTATATGTTCATTACTTGTTCGTAAGAAATTGGCATATGCTTTTAGCACGCCAGCAGTGTTTTTTTTGGGATCGGTATTGCCTAAATGGAAAAAGAACTTGTCGGGTAAACTGTATTTTTGTTTGACTCGTTGAAGTTCTATTGGGTCAGTCACTTTTTTAAAGTGTTTGCCTACACCATTGTATATAGCAGTAAGTTTGTTATTTCCCAATTTAAAAAAATCTGTAATACGCTGTTTTTCATAGTTGGAGACGGTTATAACTTTTTGGCTTGACTTTAGAATGCGGGGCACAACCAGGCGGCGGTACACGTTTCCAAATTTTTGATAGGGGGTTCCCTTACCAGTTATAAGCTGCCAAAGATTTTTCTCCATGTAAATTATATCATGAAGGGTTACCACCAATGGTATATTGGTAACGAGTGGAGCAGTATTGCTGGTGCAATGAAGTACTTGACATCCATCGGCTTTAGCGGCTTTAGGCAATGAAAACTGTTCCCATATTGGATAGAAATTCTTGCCAATAACCCTAATCTTAAAGTTGCTGGTTTCGGTTAAACAGGAACGATCAACATCTGGGGCAATATATATAAAATACTGGTTTTTAGTATCTATAGCCTGAAGGTTGCGGATAAGTTCCAAGGCAACCATATCCATACCATGTTTTTTCTTCCTAAATAAGCGTTGTCCTTCTATCCCAATTATCATATTTGTTCGATTTACAATAGTATTAAGTAAAATCAGCTAGTACTGTTCCGGTGTGTTTATTGATAAAAATCTCCCACCATAAAGCCATCACAAGTAAGTTATAAAACCTAAAAGCTTGTACTTGCTTGTGCCAGAACCATTTATTTTCATCAAAGGCTGTTAAATCATATTCTTTGAAAAAGGATTCAATAAATGCTTTGTTGGCACAATCGTTATAAAATCCTGATTTTCGGATGATTTGTACAATCATTTGCCGTTGTTTGGTATCGGCAAAGAAGAGTGGGAGAGGGGCAAAACCACCTTGCTTTTTTCGCGAGGTAATTTCGGAGGGTAACTTAGACTTCAGGTAGTTTTTATGCAAAAACTTCGTTGTTCCTTTAGCTTTGGCTATCGAATTAATATCGCCCTTACATTTCAATTCCCTTGGCAATGTACTTAAAAAGTCGTAGATATTTGTTGCCATATAAGGGAATGTAAGCTCGTTCTGGAACAAGTCGGCCATTTTTGAGGCTTTAAACAGAATTACTTCATTTACAACCTGTTCTAAATCAATTTTGTAGTTTCTAACGAAATAGAATTCATCAAAACTGCTGAATTTGCTTGGTATATCAGCTATATACCCATATTTTTGGAGTTTACTTGCTCCATTCAGTAGTTTACTAGCCTGATGGATAGGGAATCCAAAACAATCACTTTCAAGAATATGCAATACTTTTTCGTTGTGGAACCGTAAACGAAAGAGCATGTCTTGTGATTCAAAAATACTCGCTTTTCCGATGTTACCAAGCATGTTTTGAGCCCATTGCATGCCCTTCGACTTGACCAGGTAGTGTAAGGCACATTCTTTGGCTGATGTCCCAAAATGTTGATCATTTCCATCGCCACCTAAAATAATATCCGTGGGGCTTTGGTTGGCAATTTTCATAGCTGCATAATTAACCATTAGGCCACCTTCTTGAAACGGGTCGCCAAAGTGGCGAACAATTTCGGGCATAAAGGCAATTTCGCTTCCATCTATCTCATATTCATGGTGTTCAGTTTTATAAGTATCCGCCATTATCTTTGCAAGTGGCAATTCTGTCCATGGGTTATTTTTAAATCCAATCGAAAAAGTGTAAGCTGGGCCGTTATATACTTCTCTCAGTACGTGAATATTACCTCCCGAATCATATCCTCCGCTCAACAGCAAACCTACCGAAGCCTTTCCTTCAACTCGTTTTTTAATTGAGTTTCGTAATAAATCAGCATATGCTTCGGTTGCTTCTACAGGGTCAAGTTTGCAGGTGGACGTATGTTTTTTAAAATCATTCCATGTAAAGACTGCTTGGCTTATTAAGTTACCATTTTTTGCATGTAGATAGTGGCCGGCAGGAAGTTTATGAACACCCTTTAATGCAGTAAGCGGCGAAGGTATATAACCTATTCCGGCAAAGGTAAGCAAGGCATCGGCGTTTGGTTCTGCTTTAAACCCTTTAAATGATAGGATATCAGTAGGTTCTGAAGCAAAAAAATCTGAGGTATAATAAATCTGAGGCCCAGATCCATGCCGATCCCTAAAAATATACATCTCGTTTTTAGTTAGAATTACAGCCGTAAAATCGCCATCTACCAAGGTAATCCATGAAGTTCCTTTTAAAATAAACAATCTGACGGCAAGTTCCGCCATTGTTTGGCATTGCAACGAAAACGACTTGTTAAGCTCGTTTAGGTTAAAAATAGATCCAGCAAGTAGTACCTTGTAATCTTCATAAAAAAACTGCTGGCAAACTACAGAGTGTGCTAAGCATCTATCTGTAAGTAAATTAGTGTCAGTAAAATCGAAGATTTCGTTGATATTGGTATTC
The DNA here is from genome assembly GCA_964552325.1 of uncultured Bacteroidales bacterium. Taxonomy (GTDB): domain Bacteria; phylum Bacteroidota; class Bacteroidia; order Bacteroidales; family TTA-H9; genus CAZKCK01. Next base: position 66,419 of record CAZKHA010000001.1, on the reverse strand, counting down.
AAGTTGAAACATCCGATAAGCTTTTTCATAATAATTCGAATTTTAGCGATAATGTACTATTGATGCCCATGAGTGGTATGAATAAACTTCTTATTGGCTCCTTTAATCTTGATCAGGCTTAGCAACATAAGGAACATTCCCTTTGGTAGGCTTTGCAAAGCTTTGTAAGTTTGATGATTGTACATACGTTTAGGAACCGAAATAGCAAATGTGAGCAAGCATACTACCAGGGTTATTATCCATATGTAAAAGCAATAAGCCTGATGAGTTAGGATATTAAAATACAGAAAGAGAGGAGTTAAGATTGAAAGGAATCCTAATAATAATACCCGCGGAAGTTGGATAAACTGGAAAGCCTTATTAAAATACTCAAAATTGCCCTTGACGAGTAAAATATATATTGAGTTCAAAAAGAACCTCCTAAAATAATGAAATTGTGCCGATAACCATCTGCGCCGTTGATTTGAGAACACCTCGGCTTTTTGAACTTTTTCATCGTAAACCCATGCATCATGAAGATAATTAATCTTCTTATGGTTTTTAAGCATTGCCAATTCAATCTCTTTATCAAAGCCTCCAACAGCTGTTATGGTTTTACTTAGGTTTTTAAAATAATGATAATCAAAGCCTACACCTGATCCAATGATGGCCGATGACAATCCAAGGTTTATATGGCCCTTTCGGAATATGTGGTTATTGATTTCTTCGCTAATGGCATCTAGTACAGCAAAGGAAGTATTCATGTTCTTGGCTGTTCGATGACCTTGGATAGCTAAGGTTCCAGGAATAAATGCTTCATTCAGTTTTTTCAGGAAATCAGTTTCCATGATGTTATCAGCATCAAGAATTACTGCTATATCATACTCATCACCAAGTATTTCGAAGGCTTTGTTGAGGGCTTTGGCTTTGGTACTTACATCAAAATGCACTTCTATAATTTTGATTGGTAACTCTTTAAGCAGTTTTAGGGTCGATGGTTGAAATGAATCTGCTATAATAACAACATCGTATTTATCTTTTGGATAGTTTTGCTTCAACGCCATTTTGGCTACCTCCACAATAACACTATCCTCTTTATAACCAGGAACTAATACGGCTATACGATGTAGTACTAGGTTTACATTAATTAATGGTTTGATTTTGAATAGACCAGCTACAGCAAATACGATTAAATAGAGGGTTGTAATCCCTAAATAAAAGAGCAGAAATATTTGTAATATATTGATTAACAATAATATATATTCCATTGGGATGAGCTATCAGGTGAAAGTAAGTTTAACAATAAAAGTACAAAATTATAATTGTGGATTCTCATGAACTTCCAAATCCAAGGCATGCCTCAGGTTCCAAAACAAGGCTTTATAATATACCGAAAACTCTTTAAATCGCATGTTTATCAAGTATTTGAATGTGTTTTTAGGAATGGATATCGAAAGTTGATACACTAATCCAAGCAGGAAATCTTTGCCAAAAAAGTTCCTGCGCATGTACACTATCCGATTTCGAGTAAGGTAATACGTCTTCAATAAGCTAGATTTTCCGGTTGATACTGATTCTTTGTGATATATCAATGAATTGTGTATGAACCAGATAGAATAACCTGCCCGTTTAATCCGTTCGCACCAATCCGCTTCTTCGTAATACAGGAAATAAATGTACGACATCATTCCAACCTGCTTTACTACATCAAGCGGCACCATCATGGCGGCACCATGGGCAAAAGCAGTTTCACACGTCGTGTTGTATTGACCAGTATCTTTTTCTTTGTAGCCTATGGCTGAATTTCGTAAAGTATGTTTGTTAATAGGATTAAAACCAGCATATTGTATTATATCGGGGTTGTAGTAGAACCTTATTTTTGGGCTAATGGCTCCAACTTTTTGATGGGTTTCAAAAAACTGGACCATTGGCTCAATAAAATCGGGGGTTACAATGGTATCATTGTTCAGCAATAAAATGTATTTTCCTCTTGCACACATAATACCAAAGTTATTGCCAGCAGCAAAGCCATAATTTATTGGGTTTTGCACAAAAATTATCCCGGGGTGCTTTTGTTTAATCGAATCCGGTGGTTCAAGGGTAGAGGCATTATCAACTACTATTACCTCAATGTTAGGATACGTAATTTTTTTTAATGAATCTAATAACTCACAAGTAACGGAAGCCTTGTTGAAGTTAACCGTAATGATAGAAACCAAAGGATATTTTACTGATTTTGTGGCAGTTTCGAGGTTTTCCATTAGCTTTATTTTTTGGCCATTACGGTGTAAAAGCCGCTAGACCATGCAATAGGTAGCTTATCTGCTATGTAACAATCTAGTTTTTGTAGCGGCTTGAAAGGTTTGGTTAGCAGGCTAATAGGGAAAACAGCTTCGATAAAATTGGCTGCTTGTATTTCAACAATTTGAAAACCAGCATTTTTAGCTAGGTCGTACAAATTAGTAAGTGAAAAAAACTGTATGTGTTCCAGTGAAACAGCATTCGATTGTATGGTCGTACCTTTATAACCCAACATGGTTTTAATACGAGTGGTAATTTTCCAGAGATGGCCATTACTTTTGCGTAGGTTCTGTATAGGCAGTGTAATTAGCCTTTCGCGAGGGCCTTTTCCATTTGGAACCGTAATTATTGCTATTCCATTAGGCTTCAGCATTCTAAATATTTGTGTTAAGATTTTTGAAGGCTCAACCAAATGTTCTAAAACCTCGCTACAAATTATAACATCATATAATGAGTGCCCCTCTATGCTTTCTGCTGGTAAAATTTTATAGGATAGATTCGGCATCACAAAGTGCTCATTTGCATAGTCAATTGATTCGTGGCTTAAATCAATCCCGACAACCTGGTGCCCTAAATGTGCAATCTGATAACAAATGTTTCCGTTCCCGCACCCTACTTCCAGAATTTGAAGTGGCGGTTTCATTTTTTCAATCTGGTTCTGAATGAACTTGAGCCGCTTGAGGTCTTCGCATTTCGTATAGTTGGTAAAATTTACAAACTCCATCGCAATTAATTATTTTTTAACAAGTTGGGGGCTTTCGTGAATTTCGGGTTTAAACAAGTTGTTGAAATGCCACATTACAGCTTTATGATAGGCTAAAAAAAGGTCTTTACGGCCCATCAGTAAAAACGAAAATGCATTTTTCGGAATGGCTATAAGCAACTGGTAAGCAATGGCAATTAAGAGAATTAAACCTTTTACATTGCGGCGCATAAAGATTAAACGTGAACGATTCATATAATAAGTCTTTGTAGGACTAGCTTTTCCAGTTGAAACGGATTCTTTATGATAAACAAGTGAATTGTGCACATAAAAAATCTTATAACCCGCTTTGTTGATACGCAAGCACCAGTCAAGTTCTTCATAATAAAGGAAATAGATATCAGCAAGTAAACCCACTTCTTTAATAACTTTCATGGGTACCATCATAGCTGCACCATGGGCATAAGCTGTTTCAGAATCAAATTCCCATTGTCCAGCGTCTTTTACACCAAATCCTAAGCCTTTGCTTCGTCCTGTAATTCTATTGATGGGGGTTATAACCGTAAACTGAAGTAAATCAGGCGTATGATGAAACTTAATCTTTGGGCTAACAACACCTATAGTTGGATCAGCCTCAAGTTTGGCCACCAAGGGCTCTAAAAATCCTGGTGTAACTTCCGTATCATTGTTGAGCAATAATACATATTTGCCTGATGTTTGGTTAATAGCTAAATTGTTACCTCCTGCAAATCCTAGGTTTTCAGATGCTTGGATAAATTTTACTTCTGGATAGTTTTTGTAGATTATCGAAGGGTCGTCGTTGGGTGAAGCATTATCAACAACCAAAATTTCGATGGAAGGATAGGATATTTTACGCAACGAATCGAGCATCTGGCAAGTTACTTCCGGATGATCATAATTTAAAGTGACAATACTAACCAATGGATAAATTGAAGAATCTTGCATGTGAGCAGCTTTTGATGCTCTAAAGATACAAAAAACCTATTGGTTGTACAATAAAGTGAGGATTGGTAAGGCTTAGTTTGTTGTACGACAGTCTTTTCCTATTGGGCCAAGTTATAACCTCTCCACCGGCTTCCTCTGCAATTATCTGACCTGCAGCCGTATCCCATTCCATCGTAGGGGCTAAGCGAGGATAAATATCAAGTTTTCCGTGGGCAAATAAGCCAAATTTCTGAGCACTGCCTGACGGAACCATTTCACATTGCTTGCCTGGTTTTAAAATTGTATCCACAAAATCAATGGTTTGTTGACTCAAATGTGAACGGCTTGTACCAACCCTTACCAAATTGTTGGAAGGGGCAATATAATTTATTGCCTGTGAGTACTTTATGAGTTCGTCAAATGTGTTGATGCCCAGATTATCCTTCTCCAAAAAATGAGAACCAAGCCCTTTTATCGCAAAATAAATGGAATTTGCAACAGGGATATATAAGAGGCCAATTACCGGAAAGCCATTGTTAATCAAAGCAATATTAATTGAAAACTCACCATTCCGATTTACAAACTCTTTTGTACCATCCAAAGGATCTACCATCCAAAAAGTGTCCCAATTCGAACGTACATCATACGAAACTTCTTTGTTTTCTTCACTAAGAATTGGGTATTTTGTTTGTGATAGGAATTGGTTGATTATTGTATTCGATTGTAGGTCAGCTAATGTTAATGGACTTTGATCAGCCTTAAGTTGTACATCAAATGCAGAATCATACACGTTCAAGATGGCTTTAGAAGCTTGTTGTGCTGCCTTATAGGCTATAAAAAGAAGCTCGTTATATTCAGGCATGGGGTAAACTAAGATGTAGATTATTGTTTTTTAATCGATTATGATACTTGAGATGTAAAGTCTTTTTCCGTTTATTAACTCGGATGTATTTGTCGATAACTGGTGAACTTAGTAAGACAGCCATACCTGTATAAATTAATGGACTGGTGGGCATTTGACCTATAATGGCATTTCCGTATGATGCCAACATTATTCCTATCATGCCAGAAGCTAAGGCACTACAACTTGCAATGAGTGTTTTATCCCTTAATACGAACATAAGGTAATATGAACCTCTTATTAGAATGTAAAATTGTATAAACAAGTGAATTACAAGGCCTATTACACCAAGTTCAACCCATATCAACACATACCAGCTATCCGTTGGAACATTTGATAAAAAGGCGTTTGGCAAATATTTTTGGGCTTTAACACCGCCATGTCCTAATCCTGCACCAAATGGTTTGTTGGCCATGTAAATTTTCAGCCTTCGTTGGTTTTCAAGCCTTACAAGGAGTGAAGCATCGTTGGGATCGAAAGCCGAACGCATACGCGCAATTTGGGCATTACCTTGTCCTATGCGTGTGAACTTGAAAAATGTAAAGGCTCCGATTCCCAAGAAAATGCCTAACACCATGATGGCAAGATTTTTTTTGTGTAGGAAGAACAAGGCAAATCCGGCAAATGCTACAAAGATGGCACCGCGGGTTCCTGAAAGAATCATTCCATAAAAGCCTAATAATCCTACTATTCCATAAAAGACCCTGTCTCTAGTGTTTCGTGCAGAAATCGCTAAAATAGAAAACACTACTCCTGTATATGCCTGATTTGCACCAAACTGTCCAGCATCGCTATAAAATGAAAACACCCTGAGCTTTCCAAATAGAATGTGGGTTATAGATCCTCCAGCATCTAACCAAGCTTTTTCATATGAATCTACACCAATAAAATGTTGAATCATTCCTTTAGTAGTGGCGAGTATTGAGAATATTCCCCAAATAAGGAAGAGTATTTTCAAGCGTTTCGGGTTGTTGATAAAAAGAAGGCTCAACATTGAAAATAGCAACATATATAAGCCAATTGGCCGAATAGCTGCAAACCAAGCATCGAAGCTACGAGCCTCTGGATTAGCTACTTGCATAGCACAATATGCCACCCAAATAAGCGATAAGTAAAAAATATCCTTGTTTACGGGTTTCCAATCCACCCTATTGGGGAATTTATTTAGAATTAGGCCAATAAATGTCAACAGAAGTATTGCATCCATTAAAAGCCCAACAGGTTGGGTTGTAATAATATATCTTGTAGCCCCTAACAAAACAAACCCTAGGCCAATAGCAGTATAAAGCCCTGATTGAGGGAATTTTACCAAAAACGTTAGAAAAACTAAAAACAGAAGGGCGAATATAAGCGCCCCAGCCATGGTTATCCCTGATAATCCGATTAATACAGCACATACAATGGCCAATAAAATGATTCCTATCCAAACCTTGGGTCGTTGGAGCTTACTGCTCCCCGTATCTTTTAAAAACAAGCCATCCATTACTTTTTCCAATAGGGATTTGACCCACTTGCGAGGCTAATGATCATTTTCCAACTTTTGGTAAAGATAAGTTTAAACGTAATACCTATCTCATCATCAAGGTATTTGAATCCGATAACAACGCCAATAAAGGTAAATAGGATAGTTGCCCAAGCAACACCAACCAAACTGTTGAAATAGAAAACAGCAATCAGATCGCCAATAACATTGGCAGCAACCATCACCAAAATCTTGTAAAAGTTCTTCCGAGGCTTATTTATGGCATCGAGTGCCACCCCTGTTAATCTGTCAATAGGAAGTAAAAGAGCTGATAAGGAGAAAATTTTAAAGAGTACAACGGCACTCGCTCCAGTACTTGGGTCTGGTTCAAGATATTGCTTGCCACCTAATAGCAAAACCAATTCTTCTGCAAAAATAAAACCACCCAAAGCTAAGGGAATGAACATATAGGTCATCAGACCGGCATAATGGTAAAAAATATCCCGAACAGTTTGCTGATTACCTTGAATACTTGCTTTCGACATACGAGGAAAAGCAGTGGCAGTAAAACTACGCAAAGGTATTTGAACAACTTCGTTTAGTTTTAACGGAATACTATACAAGGCTACAGCTGTGGGTCCTAAAGGGCTTAAACTAATAATAATGGTATCTGCCGAACGCAGCAGGTTTGATCCTATCATTGTTACGGTAGTATATTTTCCAAACTCAAGCAAAAGTTTAACAGTAGCTTTGGTAGAATGAAACAAGTAGATTAACCCATCCCATTTCTTAATAAGAACTAGTATTGAGGTTAGTAGATTAATGGCTAAATACGAAACAATCATGCTTTGCAAACTAAGGTTTATGCCAGCCCAAAGATTAGCTGCAAGGATTGCAACGAAAAGAAAACCACTTAAAATCCTAATAACCAGCATCTCCATAAATTTGTCCTCAGCTTGTAATACAGTTAACGCATTATTAAATGGTAGGTTGACCAAAGCTAACAAGGGATACCACAAAAAGAACATTAAGTAACCTTTTGAAGCAATAGGTTGATAAAACAACCACAGTGAAACATACAAAACGATGCCAATGAGTATTGTTAAAGCTATTCCAATAACATAGTTGGCTCCTACCAAGCGTTTCCATTCATCAGGCTCTGCACCTGAAAGAAACCTCACCAAGGCAGTTTTAGTCAATCCAAATCTGAACATTTCGATGAAAGTGCTCATTGTCAAGAATAAAACCCATTCACCAAAAATGCTTTTCTCGTAGGTTCTGGTAAGAAGCATAAAGCTAGCAGCACCTAATATTGCCGATACTAAATTACCGGTCAATGATAGGAAATTACTGTCATTTAGCACTTTATTAATCTTCTTCAGCATTTACTTCCTTTTGTGAATTAGATGGTCTGTTTTTCGTGAAATTGTAAGCTTATTAACTGTTTTAGTGCGCGCCTCAAATGGCTTCTTCGTTTTGGCAATTCGCCCAAAATGTTTTCTAGGACGTCGATTTCTACACCATTAAGGATTCCTAGTGGCTTGTTTTTCAATACTTTTATAACTGTGGCGAGAGCTAAAGTATCCGATTTTTTCCAAACCCTATTCGAGCGTACTTGCATGATAGAAACATCAGCTTGACTAAAAATATCCATCGGGTAGGGGTTGTAGATAATACTTGGTATTTCCAACAGTAGATATTTGTATTCCTGCAGGGTAGGGGGAGCATCAACGTAGGTTAAGCTACTCAATCCTACGGCTTCAACATATGAAGTATCAGCTAAATACCTAAAGTTATCATAACTTGGCTCAGGTTCTGATATCAACGACGTTTTGCTTCTTTTAAGTTTAAATGCGTTTCCCATCCCTTCCCAAATACTGGGCTTGACTACTTTCGATACCTTTTTTCTAAGATCGTTGCTAGCATTACTAGCAGTGGGCCTTGATGTTGAAGAAGGTATCAAATAACTGTTCGCATCTGGTTCATTGGGCTTTACAAAGGTGATGAAGGCAGTGCGTTCACCAAACTCACGAAGTTTATGGGCAATACGGCTGCCTAAAAAGGTTTTCCCTTCACGCCGCATCGGACTAAATAGGATAATTAACCTTGGTTTAGCTATATGGTTTCCATTAAGGGCATTGTACCGTATGTTATGAACCATTAATTCAATTAACCTATTGGTAATGAATTGAAAGTTGTAGTTCTTGTATCGTGAAGTTACCCTTGGGAAGGTTCCAGCTATCTTCAATTTCGAGAATTCCTCTAACCTATCTGGGGTTCTAATGGTATTATCAAAATATTCTAAGGCCAGAATCAAAATCAAAACCAAGAAAAATCCGAACAGTCCGGCAGCAATTACCAAGAGTTTTTCTTTACCCGGTATTGGCTTTAATGGAAAATAAGGAGGGTCAACAGCTTTGATGTTGGATGATAACTCAATGTTTTGTTGTTTTAACTTACTGAGGTTCAAGCTATGTAGTAGTGAGAGATATTCTTGCTCTGCAACATTTATTTCGCGTTCAATTTTCTTTTGCGTTGATCCTAATGGGGCGAAGGTTTTGTAGTACTCCGAAAAATCGCGGATACGGTTGGCTAGTACGCGCATGCTGGCCTTACTTTCCTCATAAATTACAACATTGGCTAACCATTGGGTCAATAAGTCAGCCAAAGGCAAGCCATCCGTAGTATTGGTATAGCTATAAAATTGACCAATTTGCCCTTCTAGGTTTTTCTTTAACTTATCCGATTGAATTTTAAGTTCTTCTAATTTAGCCCTGTTCTTAGGATCCGGATCTTGGTAAACTTCGGTAAGTGTAATCTGTGAGGTTATGTTTGAAAGCTTATCACGCAATTCAAGAATTTCAGCAGTTTTAAGTTGTATTTTATCTTGCACACTAAGCTTTTCTTCAAGCTTTTTAAGAACACTAGCTGCTGATTCATAGCGTATTTGTTCTTTTTGGTAAGTCAGGTCCAATTCTTCCTTTACATTGGCAACCGCTTTACTTTGCTCGTAGTAGTTGATAATATTATTGCGCTTGTTGAATTCTAAGAGTCGTTCCTCAGCTTTTTGAAGCCGTTTAGCCGATTTGTTTACTTCATTAATAAAGTACTTAACAACTGCATCGGATGAGTTCTCGTTAATGGTCTTAAATTTTCGTATAAATACCTCTGAAATGATGGTTAAAGTTTGTAAGCATATACCTGGATCAAAGCTGGTAAACTTTAAAGTAATTAGGTCGCTGCTTTGAACGCGGCGCACAGTTACACTTTTTATAGCGTCGATGCTATAATATGGATTGCTGGAATTCAGTAGCTTATAAATATAGTTGGTGTCATTGGCCATTGCATAAGCCATCAGAATTTGAACCGACTTTTCATAATTGCTTAAGTTCAGTTTGGCAACTTCCATTTTGATATCTGCGGAGTCAAAAAGTACAATAGTTGAATCACTTGCAATTCGGTTTCCATCTTTTAGGATAATATTTTTACCAGGTTCAATCGAGTAATCTAAGAGGTTGTTAATGTTCATTAAATCACTCACGGCTATGTTATTATCTTTAGCAATCGAGAATAAGGTTTCATCAGCCTTAACTGTATGAATCAGTTTGTTATCGAAAACAAAATCGCCATTCTCCAAAAAAATGCTGTCAGCTCCATTACCATTCGTAACACCCATGTAGGAAGTTTGATCTGATGTATCTATTTCATTATCATGAATAATGAGGTCTTTAATGTACTTAGGTGTTCTACGATGCAAGTTTAAGTAGTCTTCTTTGCCTATGTAAGATGGATTATAACTTTTCAGCATCAGGTTTTGGGTAAATAGCCGAATACCCGTTTCAATTGCAACGTCTCTCGATTGAATGATATTGATTAAGTTATCGAAGGTATTGTTGGTTGCAAAAAGGTTAAATCCCTTATCTTGATCTAACGAATAACCAGAAGCGAAGCCTGTATAGATGGTAGTATCTGATTCATATTTTAGATCGGGCTTACGTGTTAAATAAGCAACAATGATAACCAAAATCAATGGTACCAAAATCAATAACAACAGATTACGTTGCAGAAGTTTAAGTATTCTGAATATATCCATCGTCAATCTATTCGGTTTACTAGGTTAAACTTGAGGCCTACAGTAATTTCCAGTAGTTGATAGGCGGTTATAAATGCAGTTTTTTGTTCTTCATACTCCATTCGTGCCCGGGCATTTATATCCATCATCCGCGACATTTCACCAAGTGGAAGGGAACCGTTCATAAACTGCTTTTCGGCCATTTTTAGCTGCATTTCAGAAGTAAGCATGTTATCGCTACCAATTTTTAATAGTTTTTGTCTAAGTATCAAATCATTATATTGCACGATAACATCTCGCTTTATTTCATGAATCAATTCGTTCCGGTGATTAATAGCTTGCTCAATTTCTTTCTTAGCCAGCTTATTGGTGTTTTTGCGATTGGTTAAGTCATAAAGCGGAATTTTGATATAGGCACCTGCACCATATTGAAATTGATTGCTTAAGGTACTACCAACAGGAACAGAAACTATTCCTGAATAGTTTTCTGAATAATTATTTAACAAACCATACCGGGTTTCAAGGCTAAAACCAATATTGCGAAGCAGTTGACTTCGTTCGTTCAGATATTTATAGTTGGCAACTTCAATCTCAGCATCCCTAAACTTCAAATAAGGTGAGTTTGCAACAGCGGAATCTACTAAAGCCTCCAAACTTGGTATACGCTTCGTAATATCGTCCACAATTGGGTTAAACTCTTCATCAAGACTGGGTCCTTGTGCAGAGCTACGCAGTTGTGGAACAACAATTAGTACGAATACAAATAGTATAAGCTTTAGTTTCATTTATACGCTTTCTTTTTGGAAAAGTGCAGGTATAGTCCTTAAAATCAATATTATATCGCCCCAAAAGGAGTTATTATCGGCATAGTTGTTATCTAACATCTTACGTTCTTCCTCTGACATATTGCCTTTTTTGCCTCTAAGCTCCACTTGCCATAGGCCGGTGATTCCTGCAGGTGCACTAAAACGTTTGCTGTACTGATCGGTGGTCAGCATATTTGCTTCATATAAAGGTAAAGGCCTGTTGCCCACTATCGACATATCGCCTTTTAAAACGTTAAAAAGCTGTGGCAGTTCATCAATACTAGTATTTCGAATAATTCTACCAACATTGGTTACCCTCGGATCGTTCTTGATTTTAAGGAATGCAACCTGGCCTTTTACCTTTTTTTTCTCCAAAAACCAGTATTCGCAGGTCTTGCTAGTCCCGTAATCAAGTAAATGAGAGCAGTATTGTCCTTTTGGTAGTTGGGCACAACGCGGGCATAGCGTGTTAAGATCAGCTTCAACCGCTTCCTTAGCGTATTGATTCATGTGAGATAGCTCCAAAAGTCGCTTATCAGCATCAAGATGCATGCTCCTAAGTTTATAAAAATAAAATATTTGATACTGTCCAAATCGTTTCGATGTGTAATAAACCTTGCCTTTGAACCCTGATTCAATCCAAATGGCGGCAGCAAATAACCCAAGTAGAGGTGACAACACCAAAAGAGCAAAACCAGCAACGATAATATCAAACATGCGTTTCCGCGGATCCATCTTGTGGGTACTAGTTACAGGCGCTTCATTTTTTTGGTTTTTGATGGTGCTTGCATGCTTTTTAATAAAATCTATCCTCAAAAGAATGTGATCAAGGTTTAACGGTTTTACGTATAAATCATTGATCCCGAGTTCAAAAGCCTCTTTATATATTTGATTATCAAAATCATGTATTACCAAGATAAACGGGATTACCGTGTATGTTGAAAGGTGGGTTGATGAAAAAAGCTTGAAAAACTCTATACCAGTGCTTCCTGGTAGCCACATTTCGCACAAGATGGAATCGAAAAGAATGTTTTTTTGTAATAAATCCAACCCCTCCAAAGCATTTTCAACATGATATAAGTTAAATCTGCTATCCAAAGTGATGTTTTTGATAAGGCTTGAATCACCACCTATATATAAAATCGCTGTTTTGCTTTGGTTTGGGTCTGTCATGAATAAAAGTTTTTATTTACCACTCAAGAGCAAAATGAATAGGGTATAGGTTTTTCTTGATGATTTCTTCAAGTTCTTGTACATTGAAAGGTTTTACCAAAAAATCTTGCGCACCAAGCCGATAACATTTAACCCTGCTAATGCTGCTTTCTTCGCCAGAAAGCATTAAAATGGGTGTATGCTTATGAAATCCGCTGGAACGAACCCTTTTAATAACCTCATATCCGTCCATAACAGGCATTTGAATATCACAGATTATCAAACTAGGAATATTCTTTTCAAGCCAAATAAGGCCCTCTTCACCATTAACACTCGTGAAGACTTCATATGTTTTGTTCAGATAGTTTTCGAGAAGCAAACGGATACTTTGCTCATCATCAACAACCAGAATCTTCTTTTTCATTGTTTGCATTAATCGTTAGCTGAATGATTAATTAAGGCCATTACAAATATAATACTTTGTATGAAACTACAGTTTAACTCTCAAATTTATATATCAACCGCTTTATTACAGGCAAATTTGGTTATTAGGCTGGTTTATAATAAATTGCAATTTATCCAATGAATTATTGTTAATAACATTGTTCAACCAAAATCCATTTTAAGCCTTCATAAGTGCCTTTTTCTGCTCAAGTTGGTAAATTTCATCCCTACACCTAGCAGCTTCAACAAAGTCAAGCTCTTTTACTGCGGCTTCCATTCCCTTTTTCAATTTTTCAATTGCCTTACCAATTTGCTCAGGTGTCATGTAGGTTACAACAGGGTCTGCGGCAATGGTAATACCTTCTTTTTCAACGTAGAAATTCTGGCTTTTATGCGTACCCGCCACGGAAGTCTGTGAAAGTATTGACTCGGTTGACTTAACGATTTGCGTAGGTGTAATATTATTTAACATGTTGTAATCTAATTGCTTATTTCTACGCCTAAGTGTCTCGTCTATGGTTCGTTGCATCGAAAAGGTTACCTTGTCAGCATAAAAAAGAACCTTGCTATTGATGTTGCGTGCCGCCCTTCCAGCTGTTTGGGTTAACGAGCGCTCCGACCTTAAAAAACCTTCTTTGTCGGCATCTAAAATGGCAACCAACGAAACCTCCGGTAAATCAAGACCTTCCCTCAATAGGTTTACACCTACCAAAACATCAAAAACCCCTAAACGCAAATCTCTTAATATTTCCACGCGTTCCAAAGTATCTATATCTGAATGGATATAACGAGCAGAAACTCCAACTCTTGTAACATACTTTGTTAGCTCCTCAGCCATTCGTTTGGTAAGCGTTGTAACCAAAACACGTTCTTTTCGAGCAATTGTCTTTTCAATTTCATCCAATAGATCGTCAATCTGATTGATTGCCGGCCGAACCTCGATAATTGGATCAAGAAGGCCTGTAGGACGTATAACTTGTTCAACAACAACACCTTCTGCTTTCTGAAGCTCATATTCAGCAGGAGTTGCCGAAACATAGATTATTTGATTAAGCATGGCCTCAAACTCATCAAACTTTAGGGGACGATTGTCCATTGCCGAAGGAAGCCTAAATCCAAAATCAACCAAAGTTTGTTTCCGTGAACGGTCGCCACCATGCATTCCCCTTATTTGTGGAATAGTAACATGGCTTTCGTCAATTACCATTAAATAATCATCTGGAAAATAATCGAGTAGGCAAAAGGGGCGACTGCCCGATGGCCTACGGTCGAAGTACCGCGAATAATTTTCTATACCTGAACAATAACCGAGTTCCTTCATCATTTCAATATCATAAACAACCCTGTCTTCTAGCCGTTTAGCCTCATAATGCCGCCCATTTTCCCTGAAATACTCTACCTGTTTAAATAGGTCGTCCTGTATCTCTTTAATCGCCGACTTCATACTTTCTTGAGAAGTAACAAAAATATTGGCAGGGTATATTGTGATGGATTCTTGTGATGTAATTCGGTGACCTGAAGAGGCTTCAAAGGTTTCTAGGCTTTCTATTTCGTCGCCCCAGAAAACGATACGATAACAAAAATCAGCATAAGCTGGGAAAACATCTATCGTATCACCTTTTACACGGAAGTTCCCCCTTGTAAAATCGGCTTCTGTTCGTGCATAAAGACTCTCAACTAAATCAAGCAATAATCGGTTGCGGTTCAAAACTTGTCCAACTTCTATTCTAATTACATTGCTACTAAAATCATCTGGGTTTCCGATACCATAAAGACATGATACCGATGAAACTACAATCACATCTCTACGGCCTGAAAGCAAGGATGATGTGGTACTAAGCCTTAACTTTTCAATTTCATCGTTTATCGATAAGTCTTTTTCTATATAGGTATTGGTAGTGGGCAAGTAGGCTTCGGGCTGGTAGTAGTCGTAGTACGAAACGAAGTATTCAACCGCATTTTCTGGAAAGAATTGTTTAAACTCGCCATATAGCTGGGCTGCAAGGGTTTTGTTATGGCTAAGGACCAATGTTGGCCTGTTAAGTTGGCTGAGCACATTGGCAATTGTGAATGTTTTTCCCGAACCTGTTACTCCCAAAAGTACTTGAGCTTGTTCCCCGTTTTCAATTCCTTCAACTAGTTGTCGAATGGCATCAGGCTGGTCGCCAGTTGGCATAAAAGTAGAGGTAAGCTTAAACATGGTTATTGTACATAAATTTCCTGTTACAAAGGTAGGCTATTGTTGTTTAGTTCAGGTTATTGATTTAACAACCATAAAAATTTCAAAAAATTTCCAATATATTGTAAATAAATCAATTATAGTTTTTAGCGTGGTATGTTTTGGTTTGGATGCAGTGTTGTTTTGTTGAATTACGAAACTTCTGGGCATAAAAAAAGGAGTGTTGCCACTCCTTTTACGTATCCTGGAAAGGAATTATTTTTTCTTTCCTTTTTTGTTAGCTTCAGCGGTAGCAATGCTGTCTAAACGAGCTGTTTCAGCAGCTGCAGCGGCTTCTGCCTTAGCAATACTGTCTTGTTTCATCATTTCTTTTTCTACCAAAGCGATAGAATCAGCAATGCGAATTGAATCTTGACGAGCTTTTTCAGCGAGTTCTTTAGCACTTGGTCCGCAAGCGGTAATGGCAACGATAGCTGCACTTAGAATGAAATAATTTAATTTTTTCATGATGGTCTTTGGTTTTAAAACGATGCAAAGGTACGGCAGTTTTTTGAATTGTGTATCATTTCTCCAAATTTTTTTTTAACATTTTTTAAGAAAATAATGAACAGCCTGAAAGGGGAAATGTTAATAACTTTTTATATAAGTAGTTGTTATATAGTTATATATGGTATTTTGTCATAATTGTTATAAGAAAATTGATCTTAAATTTTAAATATTTTCATATAATGTATGTATGAATGTTTAGCAAAATCAAAGGAATTTTTGGAGCAATTGGTACATTTGTATCATGAACTTGAACGATGAATATAAAACTATTTTAGCTCCAACCACGGCAAATTTTCGGGATAAAGGTAGTCGTTTTTTAGGATTTGTGTTTCCAGTTACTAACACCGAAGAAATAAAAGCAACTTTGGATGAACTAAAAAGCAAGTATTATGATGCCACGCACCATTGTTATGCCTGGGTATTGGGTCAAGATCGCAGCAATTACCGTATAAATGATGATGGAGAACCTTCCGGTTCGGCGGGTAGGCCCATTTATGGGCAGATACTTTCAGCTGATTTAACCAATGTTCTACTAGTGGTGGTTCGCTATTATGGAGGAACCAAACTTGGTGTACCGGGCTTAATAAATGCCTATAAAAGCACTGCCCGTGAGGCTATTGATGCTGCAGAAAAAGTAACTAGGCTTGTTTGTATGAGCTATCAGGTTAGTTTTCAATATACCCATATGAACCAGGTGATGAAAACTTTAAAGGATAGTGGTGCCACTGTTAATCATACTGATTTCAACAACGCATGCAAGTTGCTTTTTACTTCCCCTCGCCTAGAAGCACTTAAAATCATTGCAAAACTCCAAAACCTGGATGGTGTACTTCTTGAAGAAGTGAAATAAAAAAGCCCCACTAAAAGTGAGGCTATATATTAATGTATAGGAGAGGGCTTAGTTCGACTTGATAATCTTAAGTCCGCCTTCTTTTCCTTTAGCAACAAAGATGTGTGTTTCATCTGAATAAACCATGTTGCAGCTTCCTGGATGTGCTGGATCGTCCCAAATAGCGGCAATGTTAACAACTGTTCCTGCAGTAGGTTTTTCGGCTATGTATAAACCTTGAGCGCCATTAGCCATGTAGATGTAGTCAGAATCAGCACTTACTGCATTGGTGTTACCGTTAGTAATCATACCAACTGGAGATTCATAAACAGTAACTCCCGTATGGATATTAAGAGCTTTCATACCACTTACACCCATTGCAATGTAACAAGTTGTAGTTCCTGGACGAATAAACATGGTATGCTTACCATAGTTTACAAACTCAGGTTCAACGTTTTGGGTTTTAATATGACCAATAGGCCAGATATGCTCTTGTGTAGGATCGCTGGTGTGAACAACATAAGTATGCAAGAAAGCATCATTTGCAGAATTGACTTCTAAGCCCATGTGGTTATCACCTGCCAAACGACCGTTAGCGCATGAAAATTTTGCACCGCTATATAAATCTTGCTCAACCATAGCCATGGTAGCCCTATCAATACAATATAAGCCACCAACGCTGTTTCCAACGCTTACATATAAATAGGTATGAGCTTGAATAACACCATTGGCTGAAAAACCGTCTCCAATTTTAAAAACTTTAACTGTTGAAGGAGTAGAGGTAATGATACCTTGAGCATCAATTGCAACTTTAACTATTACACCACCTTTTGATTTTGAAGAGCCAGCAAGGTACAAGGAGCTACCTAAGCCATTAATGTCGCATGCGTTGATATCTATTTTCGCAAATGTCATTTCAGAAACCAAAGTTGGATTAGCTGGATCAACCAAACTATACACCCTAACTGCTCCACCATATCCATTTCCGCGTTCGTTGTATGTTACAAATACTTTGTTGTACTTCCTAAATACATATGATGCACTAAGTTTAACCCCATTAACTGTAGGGCTGATGGCTTCTCCTACCAAAGTAAGGGCAAGGCCTGCTTTTTCGCCAGTAAGATTAAGGGGCTCATTATAAGGAACCATCATTTGGTTAAGCGAGCTTGCATCATTGTTTAGCTGAATGCCTTCTTCGTTTGTAACGGCTACAGGTTCTTCTTTGCTGCACGATACAAACAATACCGCGAGTGCGAATAAGTAAAGAATGGATTTTTTCATATTGGTTTATGTATTAAATTTTCTATTATTAGGCATGGGGAGTATAGCAATCTGCATGCCATTTCGTATAAGTTGCTTATTTAGAGTCTATTAATTATATAAAACTTACTTTGATACTTATATATTCAGGAATTTCATTACCGAATTGGTTTCCAAAATGAAACAAAATCCTGTTTTGGTGCTATCCCTTTGCCATTTTGGGAAAATCTGTGCAAGCCTCATAGAGTATTTCAATGGGATGCAAGGCTTTTTGACCAACGCCATCTTTTATTTGATGCCTACACGAAGTTCCAGGTGCCACAATTATGGTGTCTTTTGGAGCTTTCCGGATGGTTGGAAACAAGACAAGTTCGCCAACTTTCATCGAAATATCGAAATGTTCTTTTTCATATCCAAAGCTTCCAGCCATACCGCAGCAACCTGAAGGGATTTCATTTATAGTATAATTTATTGGTATTGAAAGCATTTTGCGTGTTGGTAGGGTAGAGGAGATGGCCTTTTGTTGGCAATGACCATGCAGAAGGATATTTTTGGGAACCGAATGGAACCAATCCGTTTGGATGTTGCCTTTGTCAAATTCCTTGGTAATAAACTCTTCGAAGAGGAGGGCATTTTTTCCTAGTTGTTGAGCCGCATTTTTAAGTTCTTTGGGTACTAAATCAGGATATTCATCGCGAAAGGCTAGTATAGCGGAGGGCTCTATTCCAATTAATGGAATTTCTGCGGTAACAAGGTCTTTTAGAAGCGAAACGTTGGTAATGGCTATTTTTTGGGCTTTTCGCAGCATCCCTTTCGATAAAAAGGTTCTACCACTCAAGGTATGTTTAGGTATAACAACTTCGTAACCAAGTCGTTCTAATAATAGAATAGCCTTTATCCCTATATGAGAATCATTGAATTCGGTAAATTCATCTTTAAAGAGGAAGACCTTCTTTTGTTGGGTTTCCCTGGCTTTCGTTTTACGGTTATTGCTATAAAACTTTTGTAAGCTGGCCGATGAAAGTAAGGGAATGCTTCGAGAGGGAGCAAACCCAAGCGTTTTTTTTAAGATGCCCGAAATGCATTTGTTTCCCAACACAAAATTTGTAATACCCTTAAAATAAGTACCTAATTTATTGATATGGGCTATGTATGCAATCGCGAGGGTACGTAATGGTATCCCATTTGAATCATAGTAATGTTGCAAAAATTCTGCTTTAAGTTTTGCCACATCCACATTTGATGGGCATTCGTTTTTGCATGCCTTACACGAAAGGCAAAGATCCATTACCTCATATATCTCTTTATGATTAAATGGGTTAGACTTTTTGGAATGTGTTAAGAATTCGCGAAGGATATTTGCCCTGGCCCGGGTTGTAGCATTTTCGTCGCGCGTGGCCATATAGCTTGGGCACATAGTACCGCCAATTACTTCTGATTTGCGGCAATCGGCTGATCCATTGCATCTTTCGGCAGCGCGTTGTATGCCATGGTCATGTGAAAAATCAAATATTGTTTCTATTTCACGGGTTTTAGCATCAGGTTCGTACCGCAAAAAAGTATTCATTTGCGGGGTGTCGGTAATTTTCCCAGGGTTGAATATGCCATCTGGATCCCATGTTTTTTTAATGTCGAGTAGCAATTGATAATTGCTTTGCCCAATCATCAAGGGGATAAATTCACCCCTTAGCCTTCCATCGCCATGCTCACCACTTATTGAGCCTCTGTATTTTTTTACCAATTTGGCTGTTTCCAGCGCAATAGTCCTAAAGAGTTCAATGTGAGCACTATCTTTAAGGTTTAATACGGGCCGCAAGTGTAGTTCGCCAGTTGCTATATGGGCATAATACACACAAGAAAGCCCATGCTTTTTTAAAAGTGAATCAAATTCAGCAATATATGCTGGCAGTTTTTCCGGACTTACAGCCGTGTCTTCCGTTACAGGAACAGGTTTTGCATCACCCGGCATATTTGATAAAACACCTAAACCAGCTTTGCGAAGGTTCCAAACCTTTTTTATATCAGCACCAGAAACAATTGGAAAATGATAGCCATATCCCGCTTCACGCATTTCGTGTTCCATTATGTTGGCTTTCTGCATAATAGCTTCTTTTGTAAGCTCTGAAAACTCAACAATTAGAATTGCACCAGGTGAGCCTTGAATAAAAAAGCGGTTTTGCTGCTGTGCACGATTCTCGTTCGTCAAATCGATTATGGTCTTGTCCATCAATTCAACCGAATAGGGTTGATGGTTTAATGCGATTAAATTAGCCTTTAAACTTTGTTCAATGGTATCAAGATGAACACATACCAATGCCGTTTCTTTAGGAGGGAGAGGTACCAGATTCAATTTTATTTCGGTAGAAAAGGCCAACGTGCCTTCGGAACCCGCTAATAGTTTGCAGAAATTAAATGGGTCATTGCCAAGGAATATAGCCGAATCTAACAGAATATCAATAGCATAGCCCGTATTTCGCCTATGAAGTCCTTTCTCTGGAAATTCATTGATAATATTCTCTTGATGTTGTGGATTGGATAATACTTGGTTAAGGTTGCGATAAATAGACCCCTCAAGGGTTTGTAAGGCAAGTTTTTCATTGAATTCATTCTTATTCAATGGTTTAAAATGCACCTTGCTGCCATCACTCAAGAAGGCTTTAATTTCCAATGTATGTTCGCGCGTGCTACCATATACCAATGAATGGGCTCCACATGAATTGTTTCCAACCATTCCCCCAATCATGCATCTGTTTGATGTTGAAGTTTCTGGGGCAAAAAATAAACCTTTTGGTTCCAGTATTTTATTTAGCTCATCAAGCACTACACCAGGTTGTAACCTAACCCATCGCTCTTGTTCGTTTATTTCGATAATTTGGGTAAGGTATTTCGAAACATCAACTATAATTCCATTGCCAACTACCTGACCAGCCAATGAAGTTCCTGCCGTTCGTGGAATTAATGGAACCTTATGGTTTTTAGCAAATTCAATTGTTTTTGCAATATCTTCCTCAGTTTTAGGACGAATGATGGCTAAAGGAATTTCACGATAAGCAGAAGCATCCGTTGCATAAAGCAAACGCATGGTTTCATCTGTGTAGATATCGCCTTCTATTTCGTTTTTAAACGATTCGAGTTGCTTAATGGTTTGTTCGTTGTACATAGGGGTTATCTTAACCTTGCAAAAATACGAAAAGTGGGCATAACCCACTTTTATTAGTTCAAACCTGAATTTGCGCTCAGTTGCTTAAAAAATGGCTTATTTTAAATCTTGGAAATCAGTACTTTCAAATATTTTATCTGCTGATTTAGCAATAAAGCCACTATACAGGTTGCCAGTGGCATCGGGGTAGCGCTTGGCAAATTCATAGTAACAAGAAGGAATTTCATATGTGCCTTCTACAAAATCAATAGCTACAGCACCTGCCTTTGTACTTGATTGTTCTAACAATTCCTCGGGTGTTCCTTTTATTTCTCCACCTGAATCGTTCAGTTTAAACCCGTTATCTTTAAGAAATTGATTAACAGCTTGAATGGTAGTAAGCTTTTTAAGGTAATTGATGCTTACAGTAAAGTGATTTGCTTGAAAACCAAAGACATAAAGCCATGCGGCGTATTCCGATTCCGATTTAAGCTTCTTATACGTCTCGAAGGATGGCTGGTTCCAAACACGTCCAGAAAATACCAATTCATCCGATTTTAAAATATCCGCAGGTATTTGTTCAACAATTTGGTTGATTGATGATTGCAAGTCAGAACTAAACTCTTCCAAGAGTAACTCACTAATAAATACCCTTGGTGCTAGTTTGTCAGTTTGGTGTTCAAAGTGAACTGCATTCAGCTTTTTGTCTTCAAAATGGTAATCGCCAAAGGGCTTATACCCAACCTTAAGAAAAACCTGCGAAAGAACGCTTATATTAATGTATGGATGGTTAAACGTTCTAAAAGCGATGTGATCATTTACAACTTCTTCATCATGAGAAACAAACAAATCATAAATGGCCTTAGCTTGGGGGTTTTGGCTCGTATAATCGTTCCAGAGCCTATCAAAAATTTTGTCCTTGTTCATAATTGTGATTTGACCATACCAAACAATCAATTAATGGATTGGTTCAAAGTGCAGAGTATGAAAGAATCAGGCTCTTAAACCAATCTGGTATTCTGCACGGTCGCATGTTGTGTTTGCTTATAAAGGCCAATTGAGTGAAACCCTTGTTCAATTCCACACCCTCTTCGTTTAGTATACTGTATTCAAATTCAATTCGTGTCTCGGTCAGAGATTTTATAGAGGTTGTGATTGTTAAAAGATCATCGTATTTGGCTGGTCGGTAGAAGTTGCATACCAATTGCGTAACGGGCATTAAAACCCCGCTTTCTTCCAATTGCCTGTACGTTGTTCCCATTTGCCTCAATAATTCCACACGACCCGTTTCATAGTAGGCTGCATAATTACCATAATATACAAATCCCATTTGGTCAGTTTCGGCATACCTGACCCTCAAAGTTGTACTAAACGAATTCATTATAAACTAATTAGTATTACTTCCATAACCTTTTTTAAGTGCTGGAACACCATTTTTCATCCAGCTGGGTTGGGGGGCTCCTTTTAAGTAGTGGCCAAAAAATTGAGCCATCCGTAGCGTTAAATCCATCCTATTGCCATAGTTTTCAGCTTTTAAGTTGTGCTCATCACCGTTGTAATTAAGCAGCCAGGCTGGTTTGGCTAGCCTTCGCATTGCAGAGTAAAGCTCTATTCCTTGGTACCATGGCACAGCTCCATCATTGTCGTTCGACATTACTAAAAGTGGTGTCGTAATTTGATCGGCATAGAATAAGGGCGAGTTTTCGAGGTAATCAAAAGGAGCTTCCCAGAGGTTTTTGCCAATCCTACTCTGGGTTTTCTCATACTGGAACATCCTACTCATACCTGATTCCCAACGTATTCCACCATATGCACTTGTCATATTGGCTACTGGGGCACCAGCCATCGCACATGCAAATAAGTCGGTTTGTGTAATTATATAGGCCACTTGGTATCCTCCCCAACTCTGGCCTTGCAGTCCTATACGTTTTCTATCAATAAAACCTTTTTCACAAACTGACAAGGTGCCAGAAACAATGCAATCGAAGGCACTCTTACCTGGTTTGGCGGTGGTGTACGAAATGTCAGGAACAAAAACCAAGTAACCATTGCTAACAAAATAGGGTATGTTGATAACTGATCGTGAGGGTCTTGGAGAATAATAGCTATACAGGTTATCACTGTTCTTTTCGTAAAAATATACAATCATTGGATACTTCTGTGTTGGCTCAAAGCCTTCAGGCTTATAAAGCAATCCTTCCAATTCTTTACCCGATGGACTAAGCCAGTTTACCAGTTCAACAGTTCCCCATAAGTAATTTGATGCCTGGGTGTTAGTTTGTGTAACTTGGTCAATGCTGCCAAAAGTTTGATTTGTATGATATATTTCAGGGTTTAACGAAAATGTTTGCTTCATAAATGTAAGGCAATCAGCATCTTTTGCCTTTGTAAGGTTGCTAAGCTTAAAAGGGCCAGTGTAAAGTATTTCCAAGGTGTCAGCAGAATGTGCATTAATCTTATAATAAGCATCCTGTTTGGTAGTCTCATTGAATCCCTGAAGTATGTTATTTGCTTCAAAATCAATATATTGTATATCGGTATAAAGGTTGCGGTAGCTAAACCTTACATTGTTTTTTCTTCCATAGCTTCCTGTAATTCTGTAGGGAAGACGCTTGTTTTGAAGATCAATTGACCAAATATCGTAGCGGTCGTTTATGTACAATTCTTTATCATCTTTGCTAAATCCTATCAAACCATACGGCGATGGTGGAGAAGGTGAATCATGCTCCTCGTTAAACAAATGATAAGGTATTGACTTTGAAAGGTTTATAACTTCCATGGTTGAAGTATGCACGCAAAACCAGTTTTTTGTTTCTATATCCCAATATACCAAGTAGTTACCAGTTAACGAAAGTCTAACTTCGGTTTGACATTTGGTGAGCAGTTTGGTGAATTTACCCTGTTTAACATTTAGAAGATAATAATCGTTGTAAGTGTCGTCCCAGGTTTTTAGGATGCCATAAGGTAAATCGGTGGAGGCAAGCAGCAAATCGGTTTGAAGCTTTCTATTAACTGTAATCTGTGGCAAATCGGTAGTAGATAATTGATTGAATTTCTTCTCATTGATGAGATAGACGCCCAAATAGGATTTCTTCTTTTCCTTATCAAGTTTTGATAATTGTTCGGGCATTATGGTAGCATCATTCCACGACCAGATATCAACTTTAGCTTTTTCTTCGGGCAAAAGGGTATCTTTGGGTTCATCAAAAGGTTTTGGGCATGTTCCTAAAAACAGTTTATCGCCCTGTTCGCTAAACCAAGGTGTAAAGTGCTCACTTACAATGTAATCCTTCGGTAGTCCGTTCGTTGTAGAATCAATAAGCTTCTGCGCAACTTTTAATGTTGGTTTCCAATAATATAAAGAAAAGGTTTTGGTTTTGGAGGTGTCAGCTGAGTATAAAAACGCCAATTGGTCGCCTTGGTTTGCAATAGCCAACTTTTGGACAAAACCTCGCTCTTTAAAAATTTCGGATGTTTTGCCTGTGATGCAGGCATGAATAGCCACACTGCAAGAATCAAGTGAATCGGATAAAGTTCGAGTGATGACGCATATATCCTTCCATGCTGCATATTCATAATCAGTAACTTGTGCGAATGCTTTGGAAGTTCTTGTAACGGGATTCTCTATTTGAAGGCGGGTTCCATTATTCTTCTTTTTTCCCTTTTTGGGTTTTGAAAGGCTTTTGGTGGTGTCTTTACCTATCTTATTCGTAGATGTTTCTATATCAAAGAGTAGTGCAATTGTTTGACCCTTTTCGGGCATTTTATAACTTTTTATGGGGCCGTAAACCAGTGTTGTATCGTTTTGAAGCAAGTAGATTTTAAGGGAATCTTTTGGTAGTTGGTCGTCCTTTTTTTTCAGGAGTTTCTGCTTTCTGAGGGTATCAGCATAAGGCTTAACCCTATAGGCTAAAAAAGTATTATTGTAGGCAAAAGTGGCTTGATAGCCTCGTTGCCATTCTTTAAGCAACTTATCTTCAACTTTGTATAAAAGCAATGAACCATCACCCCGAAAGGGTTGTTTTTCTGATGCGATAAAGTGGCCGTTGTTAGAGATTTTAGGATTCTTGACTTCGGTCCACGAATCATAAACGGTATGATTTAATGGTACTTTTTTGCCTTCTTGTGCGAAAGCTAGATGCACCGACAATAGAAAAGCAAGGATGCTAAGTAATAAAGATTTGGAAAGCATATTTTATTGCCAAAGATTTTGGTAAAAGTACAATTTGTTTTATCTTTACCGAAGCAAAATGAGCATTTCAATCGTTTGAAAGTTTAATTCAAAATATTAAAGTGTTGAATAATAATGTGTTAAGAAATAAGCAATGAGCTACATAAAATTTGAGAAGAACCAATTGATCAATCTAGAGTATTCATTGCCACGTGAGATACTCCGATCGAATAGGGCAGGGGCCTACGCTTGTATGACCATTGTAGGTTGTAATACACGTAAATATCATGGTTTATTAGTTTGTCCACAACCTGGGGTTGATGACGACAACCATGTTTTACTTTCAGGATTAGATGAATCCGTAATTCAGCAAGAGGAAGAGTTCAACTTAGCCTTGCGCCGGTACAAAGGTGGCCATTCCAACCCCAAGGGCCATAAATACATACGTTCGTATGAAATTGATCCAGTTCCTGTTATTACCTACAGGGTAGGAGGGGTTATACTTTCCAAAGAAATGATCTTCTTAAGCAGCGAAGATAAAATTATAATTAAGTACACCTTAGTAGATGCTCATTCCCCAACTACGCTCAAATTCAAACCTTTTTTGGCATTTAGGAATGTGCATTTCTTAACCAAGGCCAATACCGAAGCCGATACGATGGCGCACAAAATTCCCAATGGGATACGGGTTAAAATGTACCATGGTTACACGCCACTATTCATGCAGTTTTCAAAACCCGTTGAATACACACATGTACCCGACTGGTATTATAATATTGAATATCAGAAAGAAATTGATAGAGGTTATGAGTCAACCGAAGATTTATTTGTTCCGGGTTATTTTGAAGTTCCAATTAAAAAAGGCGAAAGCATTTATTTTGTAGCCGGCACCACCGAAACGCAACCCGTTGATTTAAAGAAGCTTTTTCAAAATGAATCGAAGCGTCGCCTACCCCGTGATACCTTTAAAAACTGTCTTTTAAATGCTGCACAGCAGTTTATTGTCAAACGTGATGGTAAAACAATGATAGTTGCGGGTTATCCGTATTTTGGGCGTTTTAGCCGCGATACTTTTATTTCCTTACCAGGCTTAACACTTCTAAAAGGTGATTCCAAATTATGTAAGGAAGTAATCGATACAATGATAAACGAGCTTAATGGAGCCTTGTTCCCCAATATTATAACACACAAGGCGCCAGAATATAATACCGTAGATGCTTCATTATGGTTTTTATGGGCAATGCAGCAATACGCCACGCAAACAGGTAACAGTGCGAAGCTTTGGAAAGAATATGGCATCCCAATTAAACAAATTCTTGAAGGTTATCGCCATGGTACAAGTTACAATATTCATATGCTTGACAATGGCCTCATTTATGCCGGAGCATTTGGAAAGGCCCTTACTTGGATGGATGCCATAATTGATGGTATCCCGATTACTCCACGTACAGGTTGCGATGTAGAAGTGAATGCTTTGTGGTACAATGGTTTAAAATTTGCACTGGAACTTGCTGAAAGCGATGGGGATACATTGTTTGTTGAAGAGTGGGCTCCAATAGTTAGCCTAGCTGGTAAATCGTTTGTAGATACTTTTTGGGATCAAAACCGTGGGTATTTGGCTGATTCAGTGAATGGTGATAATAAAGATTGGACCATTAGGCCCAACCAAGTAATTGCTACCTCAATGCACTACACTCCACTCAAAGAAGAACAACGCAAATCAGTATTGAGTGTGGTGAAACGTGAATTATTAACCAACAGAGGTTTAAGGACATTGTCGCCACAAGATATCAATTATCATGGCAATTATTTTGGCAATCCGCTTGAACGCGATTTGGCTTATCATCAGGGAACTATTTTCCCATGGCTTTTTGGTCATTTTGCCGAAGGGTATTTAAAGATCCATGGCAAAGGCGGATTATCGCTGATTAAGGGTATCTTTAAGGACTTTGAAAAAGAAATGGTTGAACATGGATTAGGTACCATTTCTGAAGTGTATGATGGCGATCCCCCACACAAACCCGGAGGATCCATTTCACAAGCATGGAGTGTGGCCGAATTGCTGCGCGTTGCTGATATGATTGAAAAATTGGATAGTAAATAATAGGTTTTGAAATTGATTACATTATGAAAGTATTAATGTTTGGATGGGAGTTTCCTCCTCACATAACCGGAGGCTTAGGAACCGCTTGTTATGGTTTAACTAAAGGCTTGCTGAAGCACGACACAAATGTTATTTTTGTGGTTCCTAAGGCTTATGGTGATGAAGACCAAAGCTTTATGCGAATCGTTAATGCAAGTGAAATCTTGGTTGACAATAAAGATTCAGAGTTTTACGACCTATGGAACCGTATAGAATATATGGAGATCGGTTCGAGCATCATACCTTATGTAAGTCCTGAAGAATATGAGAACAAGACCATTCTTGAAGAGTTACAACGTAATAAAACAGAACGGACAGTGTTTTCGAGGCAATATGAATTCAGCGGCAAATATGGCGCTACGCTTTTTGAGGAAGTCGCCAGGTATGCCTTGGTAGCATCGGCGGTGGCTTCTTCTAAAGATTTTGATGTGATTCATGCACACGATTGGCTAACCTACCCTGCTGGAATTGCGGCTAAAAAGATGAGTGGAAAACCTTTGGTGGTTCACATTCATGCTACGGAATTCGACCGGACGGGCGAGAATGTAAACACTCAAATATTTGATATTGAGAAAAAAGGAATGGAAGAGGCTGATATGGTTATTTCAGTTAGTAACCTTACACGAAATATTTGTATCGAACGATATGGCATTGACCCCGACAAGATAATTACGGTTCACAATGCCGTAGAACCTGTTGATAAGTCAGAGAATGAAGCCATTAAGAAGAATGTGAAGGAAAAAGTGGTTACATTCTTAGGTAGGATAACTTTCCAGAAAGGACCAGAATACTTTATTGAAGCGGCACGGAAAGTCTTAGATTTGGATCCTAATGTTCGATTTGTGATGGCCGGCACAGGCGATTTACAACATAAAATGATCAAGCGGGTGGCAAAGTTGGGCATGGGAACCCGATTCCATTTCACAGGTTTTTTAAAAGGACCAGAAGTTGATAAATTATTGGCATTGACCGATGTTTTCGTTATGCCGTCAGTGTCGGAGCCATTTGGCATAGTACCTCTCGAAGCTATGCGTTCAAATGTACCCGTTGTTATTTCAAAGCAATCTGGAGTTTCTGAAATCCTTAAGCATGCCATGAAAGTTGACTTTTGGGATATCAATGCAATGGCTGATGCCATTTATGGATTGCTCAATTATAATGCTCTTCCTCAAATGTTTATACATTATGGTAAATCAGAAGTTGACAATTTGAAATGGGAACACGCTGCCAAAAAAATTAAAGATGTTTATAATGAGGCCCTCAAGAGGCATGTTTAACAATTAAAGTATCAAACCATGAGATCTATTTGTTTGTATTTTCAAGTTCATCAGCCTTTTAGGCTTCGAACTTACAGGTTTTTTGATATTGGGTCAGATCATAATTATTACGATGATTTCCAAAATCGTTACATAATCAGGCGTATAGCCGAAAAGTGCTACTTACCAACCAACAAACTGCTGTTGGATGTAATCAATAATTTAGAAGGAGCCTTCAAGGTAAGCTTTTCAATATCCGGCACTGCCCTCGACCAGTTTCAACTCTATGCCCCTGAAGTTATTCAAAGTTTTAAAGATTTGGCAAATACTGGCCGTGTAGAGTTTTTAGCAGAAACCTATGGACATTCCCTCGCGAGCCTCAAAAACAAAGATGAGTTTTATCGCCAGGTTAAGCTACACAGTAAACGCATCGAAGAACTGTTTGGGGTTAAACCAACAGCTTTCCGCAATACCGAATTAGTTTATTCGGATGAAATAGGCGAGTTGGTTTATAATTTAGGTTATAAGGTAATGTTGGCCGAAGGTGCCAAGCATATTCTTGGCTGGAAGAGCCCTAATTATTTGTATTACAATGCATATAACCCAAAGCTTAAAGTCTTGCTTCGCAATTTTAGACTTAGTGACGATATCGCTTTTAGGTTTTCGCACAAGGCTTGGTCAGAATGGCCCTTAACCACGGATAAGTTTGTTAATTGGATTAATGAATTTGATAAAAATCAGCCAGTTATAAACATTTTTGCTGATTATGAAACGTTTGGCGAACACCAATGGGAAGAAACTGGAATTTTTGAGTTTCTAAAGGAATTACCTTACAAAATCCTGCAAAAAACTGATTTTGGGTTTAATACACCTTCTGAAGTTGGCGAACGTTATCAAACTGTTGCACCAATTCATGTACCATATCCAGCCTCCTGGGCCGACGAAGAACGTGATTTAACCGCTTGGCTTGGCAATGAACTGCAAGATGAAGCCTTCAACAGCCTTTACAGCCTAGTAGATAAGATTAAGCGATGCACCGATCCTGAAATTAAAAAAGACTGGCTCTATTTGCAATCGAGCGACCATTTTTATTATATGTGTACTAAATGGTTCTCTGATGGCGAGGTTCACAAGTATTTTAATCCCTATCCTACGCCATATGAAGCGTTTATCAATTACATGAATGTACTTTCTGACTTTATGATTCGGGTTGATAAACACCTTGAAGAAACGGGTGGTGGACAAGAGGAACTTTTGGAAGAAGCCGGGGAATTGATGGAAAAAAACATTGAATTGGCCGTAAAAACTGGAAAGGCTGTAGTAAAAAAAGCAACTGAATTAGGGCGAAGGCTAAAAGAAAGCCTTGATATGGATAAAGATGATAAGCTGAGCTTTGAAGATATTGGAAAATTCTCTGATAATCAATTAAAAAAACTCCTAAAAAGTGTTGATTCACAAACTATTTACAAGGCTTTTATAGATGCTACCGAAGAATTTGAAGAGAAGATATTGCCCAACCTGAGCCAAAAAGCGCGTAAGGAAATGGAAGCGCTTAAAACTTCAGCTGTCAAGTTAACCAAAAAAGAAATTGCCAATAGCAAGGCTGCAGTGCTTGCTCAATTATCAAAATTTACAAAGTAAACTGTAAAAATTTAATTATCAATACTATGAGTAAAACAGAATTGATTAGCCCTGACTATTTGTTTGAAGTTAGCTGGGAAGTTTGCAATAAAATTGGCGGTATTTATACCGTTATTTCTACCAAAGCCGCTGTTATAAAAGAGGAACTAAAAGATAATTATGTACTGATAGGACCTGACGTTTGGAAGGAGACGCATAAAAACCCGTATTTTGTTGAAGACACGGTTTTGTTCAGGTCATGGCGCGAAGATGCCGCCTCTAAAGGTTTAAAGTTTAAGGTAGGACGCTTTAAAGGTGCTGCAGATTCAATTGCAATTTTGGTTGATTTTACGCCGTACTTTGCACAAAAAGACGAAATTTTTGCGCATTTCTGGGAAAAATACGGGCTTGATAGCATTACAGGCCAATGGGATTATACTGAACCCGCACTCTTTGGTTATGCTGCAGGCAAAATAATTGAGCATTTTTATGATTACAACCTATCGTCACACGACCGCATAGTTGCTCAGTTCCATGAGTGGATGACTGGTTCAGGTGTACTATACTTAAAGGAAAAAGTACCTCAAATAGGCACGGTGTTTACCACACACGCTACTGTACTTGGCCGATCAATAGCAGGCAATGGGTGGAATCTATATAACGATCTCCAACTATTTAATCCTGATCAAGTTGCACGCGACCTTGGTGTAATGGCAAAATATTCGCTCGAGAAAAACGCTGCAAATCATGCTGATGTACTTACTACCGTTAGCGAAGTAACCGCACTGGAATGCCGCAAATTTTTTGGCCGTGATGTTGATTATGTTACGCCAAATGGTTTTGATATGAATTTTGTTCCTGAAAATGAGGATTATATTCACCGAAAAAACCACGCAAAACAAGTGCTTCATGCCGTTGCTGAGGCTACATTAAATCAACCCATTGCACACGACGCCTTTCATGTTGCAACCAGTGGAAGGTATGAGTTTAGGAACAAAGGGATTGACGTATTTATTGATGGCATAACCAAACTTGCCAATTCATATGCCGGCAAAAGGGATATTATTGCTTGGATCATGGTTCCTGGGCATCAATCAGGACCCAAGCCCGAAGTATTAGAACGGCTTGCAAATCCGGTTTTTGACAAAAACCTTGAATTTGAATTTCTTACACATGGACTGTACGAACCTGAACACGATGCTGTGCTTCGCCAAATTCGTAACAATAAATTTTGCAATAAAGCCGATGGCAAGGTAAAACTGCTATTTGTGCCTGCATTTTTAGACGAAACCGATGGGGTTTTCAACCTGAACTATTATGATTTGTTAATTGGTTTCGATTTGACCATTTTCCCAAGTTATTATGAACCATGGGGTTACACGCCATTAGAAAGTTTAGCCTTTCATGTTCCAACCTTTACCACCTCACTTTCGGGCTTTGGAATGTGGATAAAGGAGAATTATGGTGAAAAACTAAGCGAGGTTAAAGCTTTATACCGAAACGAAGATAATCATCAGGAACTAGTGGATGGAATAGCCCGGTTGATTGCTGAATACGTTTCAAAATCGAGCGATGAAGCGAAAAAAATTGCTGAACGTGCCTTCCACTTAGCTGGTGACTTTATTTGGGATAATATGATTGCATATTATAGGCAATCCTATACGTTAGCCCTTCAAATGGCCGACACCAGGGCTGATCAGTTTAAACAGAAAAAAGCAGCCGAGCATATTCAGATTGCGCCACGAAGAAAAGAGGATCCTCAATGGCGCAAAATCCTTATCGACCCCACAGTGCCCGAGCGCCTTTCGGGCTTGGTTAAACTTTCTAAAAACCTTTGGTGGTCATGGAATTACGATGCTATTGAACTGTTTGAGGTTATCGACAAAGAACTATGGTATGAGGTAAACAACAATCCAATTTCATTAATCGAAGCTCTGCCCCTCGATGTACTTAAAAGTCTTGAACAAAATCCCGAGTTTTTAGAAAAACTAGATGCTGTTGTAAGCAATTTTGATAAGTATATGGCCGATGCGGAGAATAAAAAAGGTGGCTTGGTGGCCTACTTCAGCATGGAATATGGCCTGCACGACACCGTTAAAATATTCTCGGGTGGATTAGGGATGCTAGCCGGTGATTATTTAAAAGAGGCCAGTGATTCGAATAAGAACTTAATAGGTGTTGGTCTTCTGTATCGATATGGATATTTCACACAAGAAATCTCCATTTTTGGTGATCAAATTGCTAAATCGCATTCTCAGAAGTTTTCGCATATGCCATTGGTTCCTCTGCGCGATGCTGATAGCAACTGGCTGATGGTGAGTATTGCATTCCCAGGCCGTACTATGTATGCAAAAGTTTGGCGTGTAGATGTTGGACGTGTTCCACTTTATTTGTTGGATACCGATATACCTGAGAACTACGATATTGATAAAGGCGTTACGCATCAATTATATGGTGGTGACTGGGAAAACCGTTTAAAACAAGAATTACTTCTTGGTGTAGGTGGCATTAGAATGTTAGAAGCCCTTAAAATAAAACCAGAAGTTTATCACCTAAATGAGGGACATGCTGCCTTTATTGGCGTTGAGCGCCTGAAGGATTTGGTACAACGCGAAAAACTCTATTTTAACCAAGCTGTTGAAATAGTGCGTGGTACAAGTTTATTTACGACCCATACACCTGTACCAGCCGGACATGATGCTTTTAGTGAAGATTTACTGCGTGCATACATACCACATTATGCTGAGCGCCTCAATATTTCTTGGGAAGCCTTTATGAATCTGGGAAGGTTCAACGAAAACGATTCGAACGAAAAATTCTCGGTCAGTGCATTGGCTATCAATTTATCACAAGAAGTAAATGGAGTAAGCCGAATTCATGGAAGGGTTTCTCGTGAAATGTTTGCCCCGTTATTTTATGGCTATTTCCCTGATGAATTGTATATTGATTACGTAACCAATGGAGTGCATTTTCCAACTTGGACAGCTAAAAGCTGGCAAAAGCTGTACGCAAGGGTTTTTGGGGAAAATTACATCTATGACCAATCGAATCCCAATTATTGGAAGAAGATTTACGATGTGGCCGATGATGAAATCTGGATGGAACGGACCCGTCAGAAAACCCAGCTAATCAAGTATATGAAGCAACGTTTGAATGGTGATATGACGCGTAGGCAAGAGAATCCGAAACTCATATTCCGTACACTCGATTCGCTCCGCGTAGAGCCTCTTACCATTGGCTTTGCTCGTAGGTTTGCTACCTACAAACGTGCTCATTTGCTTTTCTCAAACCTCGAACGCCTGGCAAAAATTGTGAATAATCCAAGGTATCCTGTTCAGTTTGTGTTTGCGGGTAAAGCGCATCCACATGATAAAGCTGGGCAAGACTTGATTAAACGAATCATCGAGATTTCAAAACAACCCGATTTTATTGGCAAAGTGGTGTTTGTTGAGAATTATGATATGGAACTTGCCAAATACCTTATTCATGGGGTTGATGTATGGTTAAATACACCAACAAGGCCTTTGGAAGCCTCTGGCACAAGTGGCGAGAAAGCAATAATGAATGGTGTGGTTAATTTTAGTGTATTAGATGGTTGGTGGGCCGAAGGGTATAAACCCGGTGCTGGATGGGCGTTAAAAGAAGAACAGACCTATTCAAACCACCAATTTCAAGATGAACTTGATGCCGAAACCATCTATTCGATGCTTGAAGATGAGATTATTCCAACTTATTATGATACCAACTGGAATGGGGTACCAACAAAATGGGTTTCACATATCAAGAATACAATAGCCCTTATCAGCCCGCATTTTACCATGAAACGCCAGCTTGATGATTATTATGATAAGTTTTACAATAAGCTTTTTGAGCGTGGAAAAATGCTGAAGTTGAATAACTATGAATCAGCACGTAACATAACTGTTTGGAAGCGTAGGATGATGCGTTTTTGGGACGATATCGAGGTAGTTAATATGAGACATCCCGAATCAATGCAGGCACCTTTTAAACAAGGCGATTTCTTTGAAGCTGAAATAGTTTTGAATACAGGCGAGCTAACAGCAGAAGAAATTGGAATTGAAGTGCTATTTGGCCGAAAAAACAACGGTGCTGTAGAAAAAATCTTACATAAAGCCAATATGGACTGCGAAGTTCTTGACAATTACAATGTTAAGTTCACTTGTAAAGTTCCCATCTCAAATGCTGGCGTTTATGACTTTGTGTTTAGACTGTATCCTAAGCACGATTTACTGCCTCATAGGCAGGATTTGAGGTTGGTAAGATGGTTATAAGAAACCGATTCCAATTTTCGGATTAATTCCAATTTTAAACTATAAGAAACCATCTTTCGCTGAAAGGTGGTTTTTTTTTGTCCATAATTTGGAAGTTTAGGAATTAATATTATCTTTGCTTGAACGAATTTTGATATTATGGATCAATTAAAAATCTTTGTTGTTGAAGATGATCTTCTGTTTGCAAAAACGATGAAGTTTCATTTATCGTTAAATCCTGATTATGAGGTTGAAACATATCCTGATGGAAGAAAGTGCATTGATAATCTTTTTAAAAACCCATCATTAATCTGTTTGGATTATAACTTACCGGGTATGTCGGGACTGCAAGTGATGCGTAGAATTAAGGAATTGAACAAAGATATTCCAATCATTATCATTTCTTCGCAACATGAGGTTAAGATTGCTGTTGAATTGCTTAAAGAAGGTGCTTACGATTATATAGCTAAGGATGAAGACATTTTTCAACGTTTATGGAAATGTTTGAATGAGATTAAAGAAAAATTGACACTCCAAAAGAAAATCAATGAGCTGGAGCATGAGATAGGCAAAAAATACAAATACGAGAACCTTATTAAAGGCCAAAGCCAAGCCATTCGAAATGTTTTTGGATTGATTGAAAAAGCCACAAAAACAAATATTACGGTCTCAATATCTGGCGAAACGGGAACAGGTAAAGAGCTTGTAGCCAAAGCTATACATTATAACTCGGAACGAAAAAACAAACCTTTCGTAGCGGTTAACGTTTCTGCTATCCCTAGAGAATTAATTGAAAGTGAGTTATTTGGACATGAAAAGGGAGCTTTTACAGATGCCTATAATCGTCGAATCGGGAAATTTGAAGAAGCTAATTCTGGAACGCTTTTCTTAGATGAGATTGGTGATATGGATATTAATATGCAAACCAAGCTCTTGCGCGTAATCCAAGAAGAAGAGGTTACTCGAATTGGTGGTAACAACACTGTTAAATTTAATGTAAGACTTATAGTGGCCACCCATAAAAATCTAGCCGAAGAAGTAAAAAAAGGCAACTTCAGGGAAGATCTTTATTACCGTCTTTTAGGGCTTCCTATTTGGTTACCACCAATCCGCGAACGCGAAAATGATGGAATACTGCTAGCCAAGCATTTTGTTGAGGAGTTTTGTGTAAAGAATAAGCTCCAACGTCAAAAGTTTACTCCTGCCGCACAAGAAAAGCTCAAAAAATACGCCTTCCCGGGCAATGTTCGCGAAATTAAAGCTGTGGTGGAACTCGCAGCGATTATGTCAAATTCAGATATAATTGATAAAGAACATATTATATTCAACAGCACTTCTGACTTAGATGGAATCTTATCAGATGAAATGACCATGCGCGAATATTATATACGCATAATTAAGCATTACCTTAAAAAGTACAACAATAAGGTGTCAAACGTTGCCAAAGTTTTAGATATTGGTAAATCAAGTATTTATAACTTGATTAAAGACGAGGGTTTAGATGAGGGAATTTGATAAACAATTATAGCAAATGTTGATTAAATGATAAAAAATGGGCATAGTAGTTATCAGATTTTCAGAAAATTAAGTTCTGAGATGCTGGTTTCGCATTTTTTTTGGCATTGCCGAGATATTCGCCCTTATTTAATTTTGCTATCCATATTCACCTTTAATATTGCTTCTTATGGAAGCAAGGATGATGAAATGACGGATAGCGCGAAAATCGTTAACGCTATAGCTGACTTAAGCAAGATTGAAAAACCATCGCAGTTGTATGCTATTGAAAAGGATCCTCAATTTAAAAAGCTAGTTTTAACTAAACACAGCAAAAAAATTGCCGCCCTCATTTCCAACTCTTTTAATGATTTGGGTGAAAAGTACCGGAATTCAGGAAGTTATCAAATAGCTTTGTTTTACCACGCTTTGGCTTTAGAGGTTTCCAAATTGAACAATGATCACTTTTCGCAAGCTACAACCCTTAACAATATTGGCGTGGTATATCGTCGAATGGATGATTATAAGGAAGCTATGCATTACCATCTCCAAGCATTAAAGATTAATGATTCTATTGGAAACAAGCACGGAAGCGCCATAGCCCTTAACAGTATCGGTAATATTAACTTTTCTATGGGGAGACTTGATGAAGCTCTTCAATATTTTAAGCAAAGCCTTGAAATTGAAACACTCGTAGGCAGTAAACTTGGAATGGCTATTAATTTTAACAACCTTGGCAATGTTTATAAACAACGAAAACTATATGATACTGCACTAGAGTTCTATAACAAGTCATTTGATATGAATTCCCAAATAAAAAGCAAAAAAGGAATCGGGATTTGTTTAAATGATATTGGCTCTATATTTAGTTTGCAAGGTGATAGTAAACAGGCTCTTAACCATTTTTTGCAAGCATTAACGCTTTTTCAGGAAGCTGGTGATAAACGCTATATTGCTGATGCAGCTTATAATGCAGGTAGTGAGTATTTTAAGATAAATAATTACGCTTCAGCAATTGCCCTTATTGATTCATCACTGCATATTTCTATGAGTATAAGAGCTAAATCGCAGATACATAGTTGCTTACTAGAGTTGTCGGGTATTAATAAAAAACTCGGGAATTTTGCCAAATCACTCGAGCTTTTTGAGCAAGCCACCTTATACCATGATAGCATTTTTAATGAGAACAGCCAAAGGCAAATATCGAATTTGCAAACCATTTACGAAACCCAGAAAAAGGAGCAAGAAATCCTTACGTTGCGTAATCAAGATCAAATAAATCAATTACTTATTAAGCGCCAGGAACTTATCTTCTCCTTCTCGCTTTTAATCGTAATTATTGTTGGGGTTGGAATCTATATAGCTTATCGAAACAAGAAAAAATCGGAAAAAATGCTTTTCGATAAAAACCAAGTTATTGAACGAGCAGGTGTTGAATTACAAAGGTATGCGCATGAATTGGAACTAGAACGCGATAAAGCAAGAGCATCTGAAAGGGCTAAAACTGATTTTCTTGCAAACATGAGCCATGAAATTAGGACCCCCTTAAATTCGGTTCTTGGATTTGCTGATTTACTGGAAACCAAAATTGAAGAACCTACTCTAAGTAATTATGTGAATGCGATTCGAATTAATGGCCGCAACCTTCTCACACTTATTAACGACATTCTTGATCTATCGAAGATTGAAGCCGGTAAAATGGAGCTTAAGTTTGATTTTATTGATGTTGATGCGATTTTTAGAGAGCTTTCAGAATTGTTTTCTAAACAAGCCCAGGATAAAGGATTAATCCTGAACACAGAGATTCATGCCAATTTGCCAAAAGGGCTAATGCTTGATGAAGTTCGATTCCGCCAGGTCTTGTACAATTTATTAAGCAATGCGGTTAAATATACCGAAAAAGGCGAAATTACCCTAAGCTCAGGATTTATTACTACTGGCATTAGGGAGTTGGAACCTCTTTTCTATGTTGTAGTAAAGGACACGGGGATAGGCATCAAGAATGAAGATTTAGATTCAATTTTTGAGGCTTTTAACCAAGGACACTTTCAAAAGAAATTTCATGTGGGCGGAACTGGTTTAGGACTAACCATTACAAAACACATGGTTGAAAAGATGGGTGGAAAACTGAGTGTACAATCAGAAGTGGGAAAAGGAAGCTCATTTACCATTGAATTTGTAAACATCCTATCTCAAGACATATTGAATCAAACCCTTAAGCAGCCGACCAAGACCAAATTGCCCGATTTTAGGGGTAAAACCTTTTTGATTGTTGATGACTTAGCGGTAAACCGTAACTTACTTTTTGGTTTATTGGAAGATACCAATGCCCAGATGTTGGAAGCAGCGAATGGGGTTGAAGCTATTCAGCTGATGGAACAACAACATGTAGATTTAATTTTAATGGATATTCGGATGCCAATAATGGATGGTTTAGAAGCAACCAGTCGCATTAAGCAACGGCAAGATTGGGCAACTATCCCAATAATTGCTGTAACAGCTTCGGTAATGGACAATGATTTGG
Organism: uncultured Bacteroidales bacterium; assembly: GCA_964552325.1. GTDB lineage: Bacteria > Bacteroidota > Bacteroidia > Bacteroidales > TTA-H9 > CAZKCK01. Next base: position 28,219 of record CAZKHA010000001.1, on the reverse strand, counting down.
ATAGGATTAGCCAGAATGAATTTAGCGGATACATCATGAAACCCGTACAAATGTGGGAACTGTATGATATCCTAAACAATAGTTTAAAATAACTTATATGACAAAAATAACTTTATCGGAATTCAAGCAAGCTTTTATAAAGACTTATGGATCAATTAATGCGCAAAATGTACAAACTTATTTTGCCCCAGGCAGAGTAAACCTTATAGGTGAGCATATTGATTATAATGGTGGAATGGTGCTACCTGTTGCCATTTCGTATGGAACCTACCTTATGTGTGCCTTTAACAACGAAAAGGTTTTTAGGTTTATGTCTCTAGATTTTGAAGGGATTACGGAAGTGCCTATTGATGAACCATTTATGATAGCCGATTTTGTAAACAACTGGTGCAAATATCCTTTGGGCGTAATTGACCAATTTAAGAAGCTTGGGACTAATTTATTAGGTATTGATTTCCTATACTCCGGCGATTTACCTTATTCGGCAGGTCTCTCTTCCTCTGCTTCAATCGAAATGGTTACTGCAGTGGCAATGAATGGTATAATGGCTGCTAACCAAAACATGATTGAACTCGTGAAAATTGCTAAAAAAGCTGAAAATGAATTTGTTGGGGTAAGCTGTGGAATTATGGACATGTTTGCCTCGGGTATGGGAAGGAAAAACCATGCCATGCTTTTAAACTGCGATACACTTGATTTGAAGCAAGTTCCATTTGATACCGGTGATTATTCAATAATTATTATGAATACCAATAAAAAGAGAGGGCTTGCCGATTCGAAGTACAACGAAAGGGTTGAAGAATGTACATTGGCCTTAAGCTCTATTAATACGGCAAATAACTATTCGAACCTTTGTGAAATAAAGCCTGATGAAGCTGAGAAAGCCCTTTTATTGATTGATAATGAAGTTATTAGACGAAGGGCACAACATGTTATCTCAGAAAATAAGCGTGTTCACCAAGCTGTTGAAGCACTGGAAAAGGGTGATTTAGTAGAATTTGGTAAACTAATGACAGCTTCGCACCAAAGCCTTAAAGAAGACTATGAAGTAACAGGATTAGAATTAGATACGATTGTGGAACTTGCGCTGCAACAACCTGGGGTATTAGGCGCACGCATGACTGGGGCAGGGTTTGGCGGTTGCGCTATAAGCTTGGTTAAACGTGATAATATAGCTGACTTTATTGAAAATACCAGCAAGCTATATGCAAAAGCTGTTGGACTAACCGCAGGTTTTTTTCCTGCAGAAATTGAATGTGGCGCCTACCGAATTGCTTAATGGTTTTTGTTTTGACTTTTAACTCCAATTTTGATATGAAGAAATTTGCTTGGCCAGTTTGGATATTGCTCCTAATCTCGCAGTACATGTATTCTCAAGGTAGTATGAGTAAAAAGACAAGTATTCCAACTGATTACTGTATTAACCAGGAAGAGTACCAGCTATTTAACTTAGTTAATAACTTGCGTAAGTCGAGAGGCTTACCTAGTCTCCAACTATCAAAATCGTTATCGTACACAGCCTACCAGCATGTTAGGGATTTGTATATAAATAAACCCGACACTGCTAGTTGCAACATGCATAGTTGGTCAGACAAGGGCGATTGGACTCCGATTTGTTTTCCAAAAGAGCAGGGGAAGAAGAAAAACGTTAATGATAAACCAAAAGAACTAACCAATTATCCGGGGCAAGCCCATGAAATCCTTTATTGGGTGAATGGTACTGCCTTACCCGATGAAGTTTTTGATCAATGGCGAACTACTAATCAGTCTTCGGCACTCCTCCTAAATACAGGTAAATGGCTGAAAACCAATTGGAAAAGTATGGGCATTTCAGTTTATAAAGGTTATGCATCATTATGGCTTGGCGAAGCACAAGATACTGAAACAGAAGTTGGATTATGCAATACTGACACCGTAATAAGCTCAAAAAAAGCTGTTGCTAAGAATAAAGGAATTATTAAAGAAGAAGTTGGCACGAAGCTTTCGGGAGGATTACGTTACTACTTGATTTTTGGTAGTTATGCTTCGTTCGGCCAAGCACGTGAGGCGCAGCAAAAATTGCAAGAATCAGGTTTTCAAGAGGCTAAAATTCTTGAAAATCAAGGCAAGTTTAGAATTTCGCTGGCAGATTACGATAGCCAAGAGGCAGCAAAACAAGCAAAGAAACAACTTGATAAAAAATACAAAGAAGCCTGGATCTACAAAGAGTAGCCAGGCTTCGATATGAGTTTTACTCGTAAATGGGAGCTATTTGGCGAAGTTGATTGCTCTGGTTTCGCGAATAACCGTAATTTTAATTTGACCGGGATAAGTCATTTCCTCTTGAATCTTCTTTGAAAGATCATACGAGATTTTGTTCGCATCTGTATCAGACACCTTATCGGCACCAACAATCACCCGAAGCTCTCTACCGGCTTGAATAGCAAAGGTTTTTACAACTCCAGGATAAGCCAAAGCCAATTCTTCCAGTTTGTTGAGTCGTTGAATATAAGCTTCTACCACTTCGCGTCTTGCTCCAGGCCTTGCTCCAGAAATTGCATCACAAACCTGGACAATGGGGGCAAACAAGGTATTCATTTCAATTTCATCGTGATGTGATCCAATTGCATTACAAATTTCAGGTTTTTCCTTAAATTTCTCCGCAAGGTTCATTCCTAAGATTGCATGTGGTAAATCTGACTCGTTATCAGCCACTTTGCCAATATCATGCAACAAACCAGCACGCTTGGCTTTCTTAGGATTAAGGCCAAGTTCAGCAGCCATATTGGCACATAAACGAGCTACTTCTTTAGAATGGTGCAACAAGTTTTGACCATAGGAAGAACGATACTTCATTTTTCCTATTAATCGTATAAGTTCATGGTGCATCCCGTGTATTCCAAGGTCAACGGCTGTTTGCTTACCAGTTTCAATAATTTCGAGTTCTACCTGTTTTTGGGTTTTGGCAACCACTTCTTCAATGCGGGCAGGGTGAATACGTCCATCGGTAACAAGCTTGTGCAAGGCAAGGCGGGCAACTTCTCGGCGTATCGGATCAAAACTTGACAAGATAATAGCGTCGGGAGAATCATCAATTATGATTTCGACCCCCGTTAAGGCTTCAAGGGTGCGGATATTTCGGCCTTCGCGTCCAATAATCCTACCTTTAATCTCATCATTTTCAATGTTAAACACACTTACAGTATTCTCAATGGCATGCTCGGTGGCGGTTCGTTGGATAGTTTCGATTACTATCTTTTTTGCTTCGCCTTGAGCCGTGATCTTAGCCTCATCAATAATATCGCGGATATAGTTAACAGCTTCGTTTTTCGCTTCTTCCTTCATCGATTCAACCAATTGGTTTTTGGCATCTTCCGTGGTCATTCCTGATATGGTTTGCAAAAGCTCTAATTGCTGTTTAACTGATCTATCGAGCTCGTTTTCTTTGCGAGTAATTATTTCGAGTTGATTGTTAAGGTTTTGGCGAATTGTATCAACATCTTTTTGTTTTCGCTGTAATTCGTCGAGTTTTTGATTGATTTGAGACTCACGTTGCTTAAGCTTATTTTCGGTACGTAAGATATTGTTATTCTTTTCGTTGATTTCTTGATCATTTTGCGACTTTAGTTGCAAAATGGTTTCTTTAGCTTGCAATATTTTCTCTTTTTTAAGCACTTCGGCTTTTTCTTGCGCCTCTTTTAGTATGAGATTACTTTTCGATTGAGCGTTTTTCTGTACATAAATGATGGCAATAACAGCTCCAAGTAGTAAGCCTGTTAAGCCGGCAATGGCTATAAATAGGATCATAAGAATTTAATTAACAGGAATATACGCTGTTAAAGCAAAAAACACCCGCAAACGACTTCGGGAGTATGAAACCCCTGTAAAACATGGTTAGAGTCGCCGGAATTTTTTAACGTCCACTGTCAGTTACGAACTTTGCGAGCAAAGTTGAGGCCTGTTATACAATTCTCTGAGTCTGGACCCTAAAGGTTATAATGTTGAGTTTCCAAACCAGTAAAAATCATTGCGGGTGCAGTATTTTCAATGAACCGATCAAATATTTTGACCCAAAAGGTAATTTAACCTCTCAAGACGTTGATAAACCTCTGAATCTGTGGCACTTTTTTTACTCTCCATGGCAAAAGTTTGTGTTGCAAATTCTAATGCTGCCATAGCTAGCAAGTCTTGCTTATCTTTGAAAGCGTAGTTTTCGGCATATATCTTCGCCCTTTCATTAATAAGCCTAGCGGCCTTCCTGACGGCTTCCTCTTCCACTTTTTTGATGGTCAATCTGTATGGGCGATCCGTAATCACAACCGTTATCGAGATTTCATCCATTTTTCCGTGTATTAGGTTTACCAATTCGTTGCCCTAGTGATTAATAAGACTTATGCACCTATCAATCTCGCGGACTATATCATTGATCTTCGACTTAGCTTCAACAGTTTCCTTTCCTTTGGTTACTGAATGAGTTATTTTTAAATAATTAATTTTCTCAGTCAATCCTTCAATTAGCAGCCTTTGCTCATCAATTTTTGCTTCCAGAAATGCATTCTTTTCTTGAAGACCTTCATTTAACCCTGATAGCTTCCGGTTGGTATCGAGTAGTTTTATTACCCTGATTTCAAGTGATTCAACTATTTCGAGCAAATGATCCATAGCAAAAAGGCAATTGCAGAATTTGACTTTTGCAAAGTTAAGCAAAACTTTAAGTTTTTTGGCAAATAGAGCCAACTAATCCCAAAATTATTCCTTTAGCAACTCAGGCCTACGCTCTAAAGTTCGAGTTAAGGCTTGCTCGTAACGCCATTCGATAATGTTTTTTTCATTGCCTGATAATAACACATCAGGAACCTTAAATCCTTTAAAATCAAATGGGCGTGTATATGCTGGGGGCGAAACTAAGCCATTTTGAAACGAATCGCTTAAAGCTGAAGTTTCGTCATTTAAAACCCCTGGTAATAACCGGATTACGGCATCGGCAATAACCGCTGCGGCTAATTCTCCTCCTGATAATACAAAATTACCTATCGACAATTCACGTGTTATAAAATGCTGCCTAATCCGTTCATCTATACCCTTATAGTGCCCACACAGCAAGATAATGTTTTCACGCATCGAAAGGCTATTGGCAATGGATTGATCAAAAACTTCACCGTCAGGGCTCATATAGATGATATCCTTATAGTGCCGTTGGGTTTGCAAAAAGTTAATACAGTTTGCAATAGGCTCAATCATCATTACCATTCCTGCTCCACCTCCATAAGGATAATCATCAACTTTATGGTGCTTATCATTCGAGTAATCCCTAATATTGTGAATCTGTAGATTTACAAGTCCTTTATTTACAGCCCGTTTTATTATTGACTCAGTAAAGGGGCCGTTAAACATTTCAGGAAAAATTGTTAGTATGTCGATACGCATGAAAGGCTTTATTTTTAGCAAAGTGTCTTTAAACCTCGAAAAAGTTTTAATTTTGAAGTAAAATCTTGGGCAAAAGTATTGATAAATGTCAAAAACTCCCCTTGTGTTGTTCAACAGCTTTTGTGCTTATGCACTTTGGTTAGTTTTATATAGGTATAAGTAGCTGATATAAAGTAGATAGTATTGTTACAATTATGGAAAAGCTAGATATAAGTGTGCTCTATGTTGAGGATGAAGGCCTTTTTAGGAATGTTCTGGTGGATTTTTTGGGAACTTTTGTTAAGGAGGTGTATGTAGCTGAAAATGGGCAGGAAGGGCTACGAATGTACCAAAACTATAAGCCTGATTTGCTCATTACGGATATAGCCATGCCATTTATGAACGGCTTGAAACTTATAAAAGAGATAAAAAAAGACAATCCTTTACTAAGAACTATCGTTACAACTTCGTTTAGTGAAACAGAATATTTTCTTGAAGCCATTGAACTTGGTGTTGATAGGTTTATGTTAAAGCCTTTTAATAGACAGAATTTTAGTAAGATAATATTTGACCTTGGTAGTATTATTGACCAAGAAAAGAAATCTATTGAACAAGATAGGATACGGAAAGAGGCCGAAGAAGCCCTTAAAGAAAGCGAAGACAGGTTCAAATCACTGTTTAACCAAGCACCCGAAGCTATTTTGTTGGCCGACCCAGAAACTACAAGGGTTCTCGATGCAAACATGGCTGCTATTCAGTTGCTTGGGTATTCGTACGAGGAACTTTTAACAAAATGCCAAAAAGATCTAATGCCTGAAAATGAGTATTATAGATTGATATCAACTTTTACTCCCGATTGGATGAAGCAAAACCCTGAACACACTTTTGAACTCAACCTTAAAAGTAAAGATGGGGAAATAATTCCTGCCGAAGTTAAGGAGAAGATTATTAGGTATAAAGGGAAACCCATGTTGTTCGGATATTTTACCAACCTTACTGTTCGTAAAAAGGCCGAATCAGCTATCGCGATATATCAAAACCAACTAGAAGAACTTGTTGATCAACGTACTTCGGAGCTTTCAGAAACAAATCGGCTGCTGCTTCTCGAAATTGAGGAACGCAAAATGGTTGAAAGCAGGTTAAAACGTAGATCACTTATCGAAAAAACTATTTCAGAGTTTTCCACGGGCTTCTTGGCTGTTCATGGCGAGGCTATTGGAAGCGAAATTACCAAGACACTGGAGCGAATTAGCGATATTACACATGCCGACAGGGCTTTTTTATGGTTTATCGAATCTAAAACGTACCGATTAAAAACCCGCTATATCTGGGCTGTGGAGGGAAAACAGCCTTCAGTGCCGCTTTTAATTGGACAGAGTTTAAAAAGCTTAACCTACATTTTTTCTCGGTTTTTTAACCATCTTAACGTAAACCTACCCGATACCTCGGTTATTGATAATGATTTGCCTGATTCTAAATATTTTATAGGCAATAGATCCAAATCAGTATTGATGGTTCCATTGTTTAATGACACCTTGCTTGAAGGGTTTATAGGAATCGACTCGCAAACGCGTTACTTGAATTACGATGATGATGATGAGTTTTTGCTGAATATGGCTGGAAAAATCATAACAACCTCGGTACTTAGAGGAAATGCTGAACAAAAATTAGCCGAAAGCGAAGAAAAGGCCCATGCATTATTAAATGCCTCCAATGATTCGATGATATTGATTGACCTTGATGGTAAGATATTGGAAGCCAATGAGGGAGCCACCCAACTTTTTGGTAAGCCTCTTGATGTACTCCTTGCAAAACATGTTCAAGATTTTGCACCGGTAAAAATCGCGGTAAAAAGGAACGAAGTATATCAACAAGTTATGCGAACCGGTAAAAAAGTTGAGTATTTCGACGTTGATAATGGACGAAGCTTTGAGCACGTGGTTTACCCGGTAACAAATTCGAACGAAGTAGTTGACCGTATTGCAGTGATGACCCGTGATATAACAGATAAGTTGAAAAATGAGATTCAAATCAAAAACCACAATCACTTTTTACAAACCCTGCTCAATAACTTACCGAATCCTGTTTATTATAAAGACACTCAACATCGCTATTTAGGTTGTAATCAGGAGTTTTTGAAAGCCATAGGTAAAACTTTTGATGAAATTGTAGGCAAAACCATTTTTGAAATACAACCCGAAGATGTGGCAGGTTTATACTATAAATGGGACGAGATTCTTTTTCAAGAACGTACTATTCAATCATTTGAGTCAAAGATACTATATGCTGATGGTTATTACCACGAAATTCTGTTTAATAAGGCAGTATTCTATAATTTTGATGGTGAGTTGGGTGGCTTGATTGGTATTATGATAGATATAACGGAGCTTAAACGTTATCAAACGGAGCTTAAAGAGCTTAATCAGAACCTTGAACAAAGAGTTATTGAAGAACTTGGCAAAACTGAGCAGCAACGTCAGCTACTCATTCAAAAATCAAAACTTGAATCGCTCGGAAAGCTTGCTGCAGGAATGGCGCATGAAATCAATCAGCCGTTGGGAGGGATTAGCATGGGCCTCGAAAATATTATGCTAAAAGCGAACCGTAACCAATTGTCTAGCAATTATCTTAAAGAAAAAATTAACCATTTATACGAGAATATCTCTCGTATAAAGCTTATTATTGACCATATCAGAACTTTTTCGAGAGACCAACAGCGAACTGCATTTTCAAAAGTAAACCTTAACGATGCTGTTGATAGTACTCTATTGCTTGTGGGAACACAGTATTCCAACCATAGCATCAAGCTCACAATCAATAAATATCCAAAACCCTTGTATTACAATGGAAACCAATATAAGCTTGAGCAAGTATTGCTAAACCTTTTGTCAAATGCAAAAGATGCCGTTGACGATAAGGCTGATCAAGAATCAGTGGGTTATGAACGAAACATCACTATAGAGACCTTTGAGGAGAAAAACATGGTTGTTTTGTCCTTATTCGATAATGGTACAGGCATTCCGGAAGATATTAAAGAACACATTTTTGAACCCTTTTTCACTACCAAAGAAATAGCAAAGGGGACTGGCTTAGGATTATCGATAGTGTATGGAATTATCGAAGAAGTGAAAGGCTCAATAAAAATTGAAAGCAAGAAAGGTGAGTTCACCCGGATTAATGTGATGATACCTCAATGGCGGCCGTAAGAAATGTGATTTTAGAACCTTAAAATAGCAAAATTGGACAATTGAACAACCGAAGCATTAACTAACTTTGCTAAAAAAAATACATGAAATCTACTGTAAGTGAGCAATCTAGAAAGATTTATCTGCAAAGGATAAACCATGTGCTTGATTATATGGATGCTCATTTGGCTGAATCCTTGAACATGAATACACTTGCAGATATTGCATGTTTCTCGCCTTTCCATTTTAACCGCATATTTTCGGCACTAATTCAAGAAACACCCAACAATTATTTGCGAAGAATGCGTATTGAAAAAGCGGCTTGGATGCTTGTATATTCACAAGAATTATCCATTACCGAAATATCAGAGCTTTGTGGCTTTAGAAGCATGCCCGTGTTTTGTCGCACGTTTCGTGGATTGATGCAATTGAGCCCAGGAGAATACCGAAAAGTGCATAAGGATTATACTAGCAAAATCCGTCAAATGCATAGCAGTTTTCATCAACTAGACTCCAAAGTTACACCATACTTTTGTGGTGTTCAATCACTTAATATTTGGAGAACTGATATGAAAACTAAAATCGAACTACTGAACATGCCAGAGATGCATGTAATTTATTGTCGCCACATTGGCGATTTCAACCAAATTGGGCGTGCCTACGAAAAGCTGTTGAAATGGGCAGGGCCAAGAGGGTTGGTACAAAACACCACCAAAACGATAACGGTTTACCATGATGACCCTTCCATAACTCAAGTTGAAAAAGTAAGGCAAAGTGCTGGTATTGTTGTTGATAAGAACGCGAAACCAGAGGGAGAATTTGGGAAATTGGTTGTTGCTGCCCAAAAATGTGTAGTTGGTCATTTTGAACTTCTTCCTACCGATTTTGAGATAGCTTGGAACTCGGTTTGCTTATGGCTAACCGAAAGCGGTTATCAACCCACAGATGGATTACCCTATGAGTTGTACCACAACGATCATACCCAACATCCTGAAGGAAAGTTCATTGTTGATATCTGTGTGCCCGTAAAACCCTTACAGGTTTGACTATTGTATTGGTTTTAAAAATGTTAAGCCACAAAGCCAATCTTTTAATTTTCAAAAGACAGCCTTTGTGGCTTTATACTTTATAATGGTGATAAGGTATTATAAATGAATACCCTCATGAGAAATCAAATACGATATGCAATGCAATTTACATTCATACCTGCCCCCACAGAAGCAAGTAGAATTAAATCGCCCTCGTTCAGTTCATGTTCTTGGTCCGAAGTACGTTTGCGAACTTGGTCTAAAAGGGTTGGCACCGTGGCCACACTGCTGTTTCCGAGCCTGTGAATGCTCATCGGCATAATGTTTTCGGGCACATTTTTTACCCTGAACATGCGATAGAATCTTTTTAAAATCTCTTCATCCATCTTTTCATTAGCCTGATGAATAAATACTTTCTTTACTTCTTCGATGCCATATCCAGTTTTATCCAAGCAAGCTTTCATGGCTGGTGGCACATGAGTTAAAGCAAACTCATAGATTTTCCGACCATACATTTTTATGTACCTGATCGCAGGATCTGCTTCATTTTCAAAGCTTTTACCCATAAAAATATAGTAAGCCTCATCTTGGGCATAGGTAACATTGCTGGTGGCTAAAATGCCTACTTCTTTATCGGTTCTAATTCCTTCAACCACAGTTGCACCAGCTCCATCAGCATATATCATCGAATCACGGTCATGCATATCAATAACCCTCGAAAGAGTTTCAGTACCAATAACTAAGCAACATTTGGCCAAGCCTGATTTTATAAAGGAATCGGCAATTATCATTCCTTGCACCCAGCCAGGGCAACCAAATAAAATATCAAAAGCTACACATCCCGGATTTACAATTCCCAATTGTTGTTTAATGCGGGCGGCAAGGCTGGGAACAGTGTCCGTTTGGATGGTATTCTTCTGAACGTCACCATAGTTATGAGCTACAATTATGTAATCAATATCTTCTCGGTTTACGCCTGAGTCTTTAATGGCCGCCTCGGCTGCGATGGCTCCAATATCGGAAGCTGTTAGGTCGTCGGTAACATAACGCCGCTCAGAGATACCCGTTATAGCTGTAAATTTCTCTGCAATCTCTTGATGGCTACCTTCATAAGGTTGGCCATTTTGATCTAGGAATTGATTCAAAGCAAAATCGTCATTCGTAACTATACGTGTGGGTATGTAACTACCCGTTCCTTTTATGATCGTTTTTATGGAATTCATAGAATAAGTTTATTGGGTTAAACTGCGGTACAAAGTTAGGCATTAGTATTTTCTATGCCTTAATATTAACTGTAACTTAAAACCAATTCGACTCGTTTTTTATACAATTCTTGATGTACTATATTGATTTAATGATACTTATTTAACTATAAGTTTTTTATAGATAACGGCATTCGAATTTGAAATTCCAAGCCGCAATAAGTACATACCTGGTTTAATATTTTGTAAATCAATGCTTATGATAGATTTAGCATAAATGCTTTGTACGGCTATTTGTGTTCCATCCAGGCCATATAATTGGGCATACCATGTAGTGGCACTACTGTTTGTTTCAACAAAAACCTTGTCATTGGTCGGGTTTGGGTATATAAAGGGCTCTAATCCAGTATTTTCTGGAATGATAGTAGGATCACAAAAGCCGGTGATATTGGCATCAAGCCAAGCCAAGCGAAGTTCAATCCAATGTTTAAACGCATTAATTTCTCCTTGAAACGTAGCCGGGATAGGAGGTAAAACTGGAGTGCCTACATTCAATCCAAGGATTGGCCAACGGGTGTAATGCCGTTCTTGGGCATCCCATAAAAAGCTCGAAGTAGCATCAATCCACGTAAACAAGCTGTCTTTATTCATTATATCTTGCTTCATTTCTTCCCAACGACAACGTGTAAGGTTAACAAAAACAGGATCTTGCAATAATCGAACCTGCCAATCGGGAGAATTTATATCAGGCCAACAATCGTTTACTTGATAAGCCCACCCGCTACCATCCGTATTCGCAAAAATGGAGCATTCATCAATATTCTTCCACGCCCAATCAAAATCCCAAACAGGTCCAGCTTGAATACGCTTATCTATTCCATCTCTGTTCTTATGAAAGAAATAACTCTTTTTAAACCCATCGTTATTTCGAGCTAATTCGTTAACCAATAAATAATTAACAAAGCTCTCACTGTTTATGAAAGGCCTGTAACCAGTTAAAGGATGCGTGAAATCAGGAGAATACAGAGCAGCTTCAAATGAGGTAACAAACGATTTGAGATAATTGCGTTGTTCTATTACAATATCCTCAGGTTTAGGGTAATAATAAACAAAATGAATATCAAAGTTCGGGTGTTCTATTGGATGATAGGGTGACAACCAGCTATTGCTGCCATCATAATAATCAACTTTAAAAATGTAGCCACCGGTCAAGGGTTCTCCGCTAATTTCTCCGGTTTCAAGTTTGGCAATATCAACCCTTCCATTATCGCGTTTCAGTTTTTCACCAAAAATATAGATGCCATCGTACTGTCCGTTTAACACAACTTCTACAAATTTGGTGCGTGAGGCGTAGAAACCTGCCTCATTTGAGAGTTTGAAAGCCAATACATTGCGCATAAAAACCTTATCATTATAATTCGCAAGCAACACCCAATCCGATTCTTCGGGCCATCCAAATAGCGGCACACTTAGTTCATTTTGTTGACTATCGCGGGTTTCGATGGCATAAGGTTTTTGGGGTAACGAGGCCGAATAATGTCCCCTGATTTCGATGCCCATATTTCCATCATACACATTTCCAGGATCGGTCGTGTGATTTACTTGACCTGGCCCATTGTCAATGATTTTCATTGTGCCCGGAATTTTTGGCTCATTCGGTATGGAAGCACCATCGGTATTCAGTATTACTATAGGAAGGTTGCTTTCTGTAAATATTTGAGGATAAGCAAATTTAATTGTAGTTAGCAATATAAAAAGTACAAAACGGGCTTTCATTGGATAAGGTGATAGGGCTTGATTTGGAATGGCAAAAGTACGGTTTATCCCCATTTCAATATCTTTGCATCAAAATATTGGACCAATGGATGCAATGAATCAACTTAGGTTACGCTTAAAGGATGCTTGTGTAGGTATAGCAGGCGCTGGGGGCTTAGGTTCAAATTGTGCCGTAGCTTTGGCTAGGGTTGGGGTTGGTAGAATAATTATTGCAGATTTTGACCGGGTTGAACTATCAAATCTAAACCGACAATACTATTTTTACGATCAAATTGGGCTGTTTAAGGTTGATGCATTAAAGGAAAATATTCATCGCATCGATCCGAACATACATCTTGAAACGCATAACATCAAGCTTGATAGTGAAAACATAGTTCCCATTTTTGCACATTGCCATGTTATAGTTGAAGCTTTTGACCAAGCTCTCATGAAGCGAATGATAATTCAAACAATTGGTGTAAAATTGCCTCAAATACCGTTAGTTAGTGGTATTGGCATGGCTGGCTGGGGAAAATCAACTAGCATAACCGTACAGGATTATGGAAACTTGTATGTATGTGGTGATCAGGAATCTGGAGTTGACGAAACCCATCCTCCCTTGGCACCACGTGTGGGAATAGTTGCCAATATGGAAGCAAACCAAGTTTTAGAAATTCTACTAAAAGGCTTCGAAATCAAAAACGCTACACAATGAATATTACACTAAATAATCGACTTGAATCATTTGACGCCCAAACCTTAAGCGTAGCAGAAATCTTGAAAGTTAAAAAATTCTCCTTTAAAATGCTCGTTATCAAGTTAAATGGGAAATTTGTGATGGACGAGGATAGGGAAACCACTTTTGTGAAGGATGGCGACCTATTGGCAATTATCCATTTAGAAAGTGGGGGATAAGTTTAAGCTACTTCTTTCTTTTTTTGTTCAACTCATACAGCAATCTGTACTTATATCCTGTATATTTGGCAGTTATAATGCTTATTGTAAGTCCTTCCTTGCCATCGAGGAAGCCTAAATGAATTATGTAGTGTTTGATAAACCGAAACATAACACTTAACCATATCTTTGGCCAAAGGATTTTTTTATGATTGGCATGAAGCGCGTTTGCAGCAATTGTTGCAAATTTAATTGATTGATTTATATGTTCTTGAACACTATAGAACGAATAATGTAGTAAATTGCCCTTTAAGTGCATCATTGTACTTCCAGGCCTCAATTCGTATTTATCATGGGGGTTTACACCACCCCAACTACCTTTGGTACTATCGCAAAGCCTAAGTTTGGTATCGGGGTACCAACCCGAATGATGTATCCATTTTCCGGCATAGTTTGTAAGCCTGTTCATGCTATAACCATCATATTGCCAATTGTTTTTGACATCCAATATTGATTTTGCCAATGGTGGTGAAACAGCCTCATCGGCATCCAACGAAAGGATAAAGGGAAATTTGGCTTGCGTAATCGCAAAATTTTTCTGCTGAATGTGCCCTTCAAAAGCATGTTTTATAAACCGAGCCCCCTTTTTAAGGCATATCATTTCTGTTGAATCAGTTGAAAATGAGTCAACAACTACAATATCATCGGCTATCGCAACAATAGAATCCAAACATCGCCCAATGTTTCGTTCTTCGTTATAGGTTATAATTACAACAGAAAGCTTTATGGTTTTCATTTCATGCTAAGCTCTATAAGTTCAATTTATGGGTAAAACCAGCGCTCCCATACGTTTCTGACAGGCCATGGTAATACCCCTTATTATAAACGATTAAATCAGCCAAGCGTAAGTCAACTGCTTGTGTTATAGGATTCACCAACGATTGATTAGCATGAACAGCAACAACTTCGGCCAAAAACATATCATGGGTTCCTAAGGGAAGTACTCGAACAACCTTACACTCAATATTTACCGGAGCTTCGGCAATCATAGGCGATTTAACAAGTGTAGCAGCCATTTTGGTAAGTTTCAAATGATCAAACTTGTTGTAGTCACGTCCTGATTTTACACCACAAAAGTCTGTTTCTTTAGCTAATGAATTGTTGGTTAGGTTAATAACAAAGTCTAAACCTTCCGATATCAATTTATGGGAATAGCGTTCCGGACGAACTGATATATAACACATTGGTGGCTCCGAGCAAACGGTTCCGGTCCAGGAGATGGTTATAATATTTGATTGTTCCATGGTACCACACGAAACCATAATGGCTGGCAATGGAAACAGTAAGGTTGAAGGTCTTAATACTAATTTGGGCTCCATAATAGTCGTTCAGATTTTAGGTGCACGAAAGTAGGGGATTTTATCATTGAAAGCATACATTAAATATAAGGGGCTAAAAAATTAGGCAATCCACCGCAAACTGTGTATTTTTGCAGAACCAAGCTCTAACAAGTAACTTCTTAATTTTCATGCAGGAAACCATATTAATCCTTGATTTTGGATCGCAATATACCCAATTGATAGCTCGTAGGGTTCGCGAATTAAATGTTTATTGTGAAATTGTGCCATTCAACAAGATACCCGAGTTAAGTCCACATTACAAGGGAGTTATTCTTTCAGGTAGTCCATTTTCGGTCCGTGATGATGGGGCACCCAATTCCGATCTTTCAACAATACGTGGACAGTTTCCATTGCTGGGCGTTTGCTATGGTGCGCAGTACCTGGCGCAAAGCTCTGGTGGACATGTAGCACCTTCAAAAATTAGGGAATATGGAAGGGCAAATCTGGCTGATATAAATTCTGAAGACATCTTGCTGAGAGGCATGTCAGAGGGTTGCCAAGTATGGATGTCGCATGGCGACACTATTTTAGAGGTTCCGGAAGGCTTTGAACGGATAGCAAGTACCACCGATGTAAAATATGCAGGCTATTCCATTAAGGGCGAACAAACTTGGGGAATTCAATTTCATCCCGAAGTATTCCATTCCACCGAAGGCACCATCTTGCTCCATAATTTTGTAGTGCGTGTATGTGGCTGCAGTCAAAATTGGACCCCGGGTTCGTTTATCGAACTCACTGTAAATGAGCTTAAGCAACAAATTGGCAATCAAAAAGTAGTGTTAGGCCTCTCAGGTGGTGTCGATTCAAGCGTTGCGGCCATGCTTCTCCATAAAGCTATTGGAAATCAACTACATTGTATTTTTGTTGACAATGGTTTATTGCGTAAAAACGAATTTCAGGCCGTATTAGAATCTTACAAAGGCATGGGATTAAATGTAAAAGGAGTTGATGCTTCTCAAAACTTTTTATCAGCTTTGGCTGGGGTAAGCGATCCAGAAACAAAACGTAAAATCATCGGCAGGACCTTTATAGAAGTTTTTGACGAAGAAGCTCATAAAATTGCTGATGTACAATGGCTTGCACAAGGAACTATTTATCCTGACGTTATTGAATCGATTTCGGTTAATGGACCCTCGGCCACTATTAAGTCGCACCACAATGTAGGTGGCTTGCCCGATTTTATGAAACTTAAGATTGTAGAACCACTCCGAAGCCTTTTTAAGGATGAAGTACGCAGGGTTGGTCGTGCCATGAACATGAAGGAAGATCTCTTGGGCCGGCATCCTTTTCCGGGCCCAGGTTTGGGTATCCGAATTATTGGCGATGTTTCGTTTGAAAAACTGGAAGTTTTGCGCGAAGCCGACCACATTTTTATTGAAGGTTTAAAGCGCGAGGGTTTGTACGACCAGGTTTGGCAAGCCTTTGTTGTGTTATTACCAGTTCAGGCTGTTGGGGTTATGGGTGATGAACGCACCTACGAAAACGTTGTTGCCCTGCGTGCTGTAGGATCAACCGATGGAATGACGGCTGATTGGTCGCACTTGCCGCATGAGTTTCTTGCAAAAATCTCAAACGAGATAATAAACCGCGTAAAAGGTGTAAATAGAGTAGTTTACGATATTAGCTCCAAACCACCTGCAACTATCGAATGGGAATAAACCGCTAAAAAAGGATGATTATGAAACGCTATTTGGCCATAATAGTACTTACACTTTTGTTTGCCACCAATCTTATTGCCCAAGAGCAGGTTACTGTTCGTAAATCAGAGGTCATAAAGCAAATAAATGGTATCGAATACTACATTCATGTTGTAGAAAAGGGTCAAACTTTGTATTCGATTTGCAAAGTTTACCAAGTAACACAAGACGAATTGCAAGTGCTTAACCCACAATTAACGAATGGATTGCAACCCGGGCAAGAGCTTCGCATACCCATTGTGAAAGGCATGACCGAAAAACCAACGGAGCAAGAACCTTCGTTTATCTATCACATCGTAAAAAAGTCAGAGACATTAGCCTCTATTGCACGCATTTACAGTGTTGATGAGGACGCAATCCGTAAAACCAACAGTTTAAAAACTGATGAACTTCAACTTGATGCCGTTCTTAAAATTCCTATGGATTATTCAGCACTAATGAAACCCACAAATTCTTCAAATCCAGAGAAACCAGTTCAAAAAGAAGAATTTACTGAATATCAGATAGCCGAGAAAGAAACCTTGTATAGTATTTCGAAGAAATTTGGCGTAGCCATAGCTGATTTACTGGAATGGAACCCCGAACTGCAAAACGGACCAAAAATTGGTCAGAAAATACAGGTCGGGAAACCAACTACCAAAGTTAAAAACGTTGATTCAAACCCTTACATCGAGCATAAAGTTTCACGAAAAGAAAGTCTGTATGGCATTGCGCGTTTATATCGCATTAGCATTGATTCACTTAAGCTTTACAATTCAGGCTTAACGGAGGCCATAACCGATGGTCAGATTATTTTAATTCCCAAGGACCGAAAACAAGCTACTTTTATTACACATACCTCTCAACATAAAGAAAAAATAAGTGAAGTAGCTGAAAATTATTCTATTAGCGAAGAAAAATTAAAGGAGGCAAATCCTGGTTTAGGCGACAAAATTAGCAAAGCCGAAACCATAAAAATTCCGGTTGAATCTGTTGAAGCCGAAAAGCCCTCCAAACCTGAAAATTCTATAGTTCAACAAACCGAAGATCCGATATGTCCTGCTGATTATAAACACATTAACCAAGAATTTAAGGTGGCTCTCATGCTTCCGTTCAACCTAAATGAGTATGATTCAATAGCCTTCACCCAAAAGGGAAAGAAGCTCAAAGACTATCCATACTTTAAATACATACAGTTTTACGAAGGAGCATTAATGGCACTCGATACCCTTGAGAAACAAGGTTTAAAGGCTAAAATACATGTTTTTGATGTTTCGAAAGATGTTGATGATACCAAGAAACTAATGGCCAAACCCGAGATGAAGACCATGGATTTGTTCATCTGTGTGGTATTTACCAAGAACTTTGAGCTTATTGCCGATTTTGCCAAAAAACAAGGCATCCCGGTAGTAAATGCCATTTCGAAGCGCGACGATATTGTAAAGGATAATCCAATGGTGTTTAAGGCCATGCCTTCAGAAAGTTCGCAAGCTGAAAGCATTGTTGATTTCTTAAGAAAGAAACATGTACGCCAAAATGTGATAATATTAAGGGCCAACAAATACCAAGGTGTAGAGTTGTGTTCGAAATTGCACACCCAAATTAAAAACCTTTTCAAAACCAATTACCCAAGTTCAAGGGTAGTTTATTTAAACGATAGCCTATCAAAGCTGAATACAAATTTTAAAGCCGGTTATGAGAACGTTTTAATTAGCGTTGCCGAGAATCAAGCTTACATCATGGATTTGCTTCGGGTGCTAAACAATCGTCGCGATACCATTCGGCTGTCAGTTATTGGGCTACCAACTTGGGATGAAATGAATAACCTAGAAACCAATTTATTATCGAAGCTAAACGTTCATTTGGTTACTCCCTTAATTGTAGACTATTCGGATGAAGATACCAAAGGTTTTATACAAAAATTCCATAACCAATACATGATTGAACCCGACGAGCTTGCCTTTAAAGGTTATGACTTAAGCCTTTATTTTATGAACGCGCTGATGCGTTTTGGAACGAATTTTCAATCCTGTGTCCAAAATTTGAAGGTTAAAACATTGCAAACCAAGTATTTATTTGTACGTCAAGGAAGCCATGGTTACATCAACTCGTTTTGGAACCTTTATTATATTCAAGGGTATAGCCCAGTTATTATGCGTTAGCTAACGAGCATTTTCATTGAATACAGCCCGACCAGTCCAAATTATTAGTATTGATAGATTGGCTTACGTATTATGAATACCTTTGCAAATACAAACATTTCAATGCATATTTTTCTAATTTATTGAATCATAAAATATTACCATTTTCAAAATGAAAACTACCGCATTTACCAAATTCCATGAATCACTTGGAGCAAAAATGGTTCCATTTGCCGGTTTTTATATGCCTGTTCAATATGAAGGCCTGATAGCTGAACATCTTACAGTGCGCAAAGCCGTTGGTGTTTTTGATGTGTCGCACATGGGCGAGTTTTGGGTTAAAGGACCAAAAGCCTTTGATTTTGTACAATACATTACCTCGAACGATGTTGAAAAACTTACCGATGGCAAAGTTCAGTATTCCTGCTTCCCAAACGGAAAAGGTGGAATAGTTGACGATCTTTTAGTGTATCGCATTAATGATGAGACTTATCTATTGGTAGTGAATGCAGCCAACATTGATAAAGATTGGGAATGGTGTGCACAACATGCTGTAGAAATGGGTCTTACGGTTGGAAAAGATTTATACAATGCCTCCGATGAAATTGCGCAATTAGCCATTCAAGGCCCCTTAGCCCTTAAAGCCATGCAAAAGCTTACGCAAGCCTCGGTTGAGGATATGGAATATTACACTTTTAAAAAGCTTGATTTCGCAGGCGTTAAAGATGTTATCTTCTCAACAACAGGTTACACAGGCTCAGGTGGTTGCGAAATTTATATGGCCAATGCCGATGCCGATAAAATTTGGAATGCCGTTTTTGAAGCTGGAGCTGAATTCGGTATAAAACCGATAGGGTTGGGTGCACGTGATACTTTACGCCTCGAAATGGGATTCTGCCTCTATGGAAACGATATTAACGATACCACTTCGCCTATCGAAGCCGGCTTAGGCTGGATCACAAAATTTACCGATTCTAAAAACTTTATCGATAAAGACTATTTGCTAAAACAGAAGAATGAGGGTGTAAGCAAGAAACTGGTTGCCTTTGAAATGATTGAAAAAGGTATCCCGCGCCAACATTACGAAATTGCTGACAATGAAGGCAATATAATTGGAGAAGTTACATCAGGAACCATGGCACCAGCACTTAGCATACCTATTGGAATGGGTTATGTGCCTACCGCATTTGCCAAGCTTGGAAGCGAGTTTAATATCGTAATCAGAAATAAGCAATTAAAAGCTAAAGTTGTAAAACTTCCCTTCTACAAAGGATAATATTATTAGTAACAAAAATGGGGTAGGAGGGCTTGGCCTTTCTACCTTTTTTATTATAGATGAAAGCCAATTTTGACGAAATTATAAACCGTGAGGGTACTGCATCAGTAAAGTACGATTTACGGAAGATGTTTTTTGAACGTGAGGATGTTATGCCACTTTGGGTGGCCGACATGGATTTCCGTACGCCCAAGTTTATACTTGATGCCATTGCCAATCGCTTGGAGCATCCAATCCTCGGCTACACCTTCAGGGAAGCGGGTTTTGCTTCATCGCTCAACCAATGGTTATATACACGGCATCAATACCAAATTGAGGATAAATGGGTGTGTTTCAGCCCCGGAATTGTATCGGCTTTGGTTCTGCTTATGGAGGCTTTCACACAAAAAGGAGATGGAATCCTTATTCAAACACCAGTCTATCACCCTTTTACGCATGTTCCTGAACATTTGGAGCGCAAGGTTTTAACCAATAAATTGCTCCTAAACGGAAATCAATATGTAATTGATTTTGATGATTTTGATCAAAAAGCAAAAGATTCGAAGTTGTTCATTCTTTGCAATCCGCATAACCCGGTTGGCCGGGCATGGACAGCTTTGGAAATGGAACAAATGGCTCAAATTTGTAAAAAGCATGGGGTGCTAATGGTCTCTGACGAAATTCATTCTGACCTTATGCTGGCTGATTATAAACATGTTCCACTGGCAATTGCTGCTCCTTGGTATGCTGATGAAATAATTAGTTGTTATGCACCCAGCAAAACATTCAATATCGCAGGTTTAAGCACAAGTGCGGTGGTCATTAGCAATGATTCGAAGCGAAGGAAATATGAAGCAACGCTCGAGCGCCTCCATATGGGAATGGGTAATTTGTTTGGAGGAATAGCTTTTGAATCAGCTTATACAAATGGTGGCCAATGGCTTACCGAATTGCTTGAATACCTGAACGAAACCGTACATTTGGTTAAGGAACGAATAACAACCCGGCTCCCAATTCTAAAACTTATTGAACCGCAAGCTACTTATATGTTTTGGGTTGATTTTAGAGAATGCGGGATGACTGATCAGGAACTTCGTAATTTCTTGATTAATGAAGCTGGCGTTGGGTTTAATGATGGTTTTATGTTTGGCCCTGGTGGGGAAGGATTTCAGCGGATTAATTTTGCTTGCCCACAACAGCTTGTTTTAGAAGCTTTTGATAAAGTTGAAGTAGCATTAAAAAAGAAAGGTATTTTATGATTAAAGCCGCCATTTTCGATTTAGATGGCTTGCTCATTGATTCGGAGCCCTTGTGGGAAGAAGCTGAAACAAATGTATTTGCACGCTTGGGAATAACCGTAACCAAAGAGATTTGCCTCAAGGTAAAAGGTTATCGGGTCGATGAATCCATTCGATTTATTTGCAACTTAAACCCACATTTTTTACCCGATTATGCTAAAATCGAAAGGGATATCCTTTTTGAAGTTAAACGTCTAATCCTCGAAAAAGGAAAAGGAATGCCAGGTGGTGTTTACATTTTGCATTTTTTTAGGGCACGTGGTATGAAGATTGCCCTTGCTTCTTCTTCCAAAATGGAAATTATACAAGAAGCACTTAAAAAACTTGGTATTTCCCAAAATTTCCACTTTATACATTCCGCTGAATTTGAAGAATTTGGTAAGCCCCATCCCGGAATTTTTATCACTGCAGCACGTAAGCTTGGCGTTGAAACGGTAAACTGTGTGGTTTTCGAAGACTCCTTAAACGGAGTTATAGCTGCCAAAGCAGCACGTATGAAAGTAGTTGCTATACCCGAAGAAGCTTCTAAAACCGATCCACGATTTTCGTTGGCTGATTTAACTCTCCATTCGTTATTGCAATTCAAAGAAGAGCATCTTTCACATTTATAATGTTAGTTAACCACCCATAATTCAGTAATTAAATCCAATCACAATGTTTGTTCAGCAATTAGCACAAGCCGCCACTACCGCCGTAAGCACACTTTACGCCCAACATATTGAACCTTCTGCCTTTACAATTAATAAAACCCGCAAAGAATTTACAGGCGACTATACGCTAGTGGTTTTTCCAGTAGTAAAGATATCAAAGAAGTCGCCGGATGCCACAGCCAATGATATTGGGCAAGAATTAATACGGTTACTACCTGTTATTGAATCATTTAACATAGTAAAGGGGTTTTTAAACTTGAGTTTGAGGCAGTCGTTTTGGTTAGATTTTGCTGCAACACATTGGCATGATACGTTTTATGGCACAAAAGCAATCCTTTCGTCCGATAATCCATACCTCATCGAGTTTTCGTCGCCCAACACCAATAAACCGCTGCATTTGGGGCATATACGCAACAATTTACTTGGTGCATCTTTGGCAAATATCCAAAAAGCCAATGGGCATCATGTGGTTAGGGTAAACCTTGTAAACGACAGGGGCATACACATTTGCAAATCGATGTTGGCATGGCAAAAATGGGGTGGGGGAGAAACACCTGAAAGCGCTGGCCTTAAAGGCGATCATTTGGTGGGCAAGTATTATGTGGCCTTCGATAAACAATACAAAGCTGAAATAGCAACACTAATCGAAAATGGCCAAGAACGCGAAGTTGCCGAAAAACAGGCCCCAGCCATTAAAGAAGCCCAACAAATGCTGGTGGACTGGGAAAATGCCGATGAACGTGTTAGGGAACTCTGGTCGAAAATGAACAACTGGGTATATGAAGGGTTTGCCATTACGTATAAAAACCTGGGTATCGAGTTCGAAAAAACGTATTATGAATCAAACACATACCTACTTGGAAAAGAGATTATTCAAGAGGGACTGCAAAAAGGCGTTTTTACGCAACGCACCGATGGCTCGGTTTGGGTTGATTTAACGGCGGATGGTCTGGATGAAAAATTGGTTTTACGCGCCGATGGTACGTCAGTGTATATTACCCAAGATTTGGGCACTGCCCAATTGCGCTATGCGGAATTTCATCCACAAAAAATGACTTATGTAGTTGGTAACGAGCAGATTTATCATTTTGATGTACTTAAACTTATTTTAAAAAAACTTGATAAACCCTTTGCCGATGGAATTTTCCATCTTTCGTATGGCATGGTTGAATTGCCCCAAGGCAAAATGAAATCGCGCGAAGGAACCGTAGTGGATGCCGATGACCTTATTGATGAGATGATTGCTACGGCCAAAAGCACAACTGAGGAATTGGGAAAAATTGAAGAGTTTGATACCGAGGAAGCCCAGCAACTTTACCGCATGATTGGCCTGGCTGCTTTAAAATACTACATACTTAAAGTTGATCCTAAAAAGACGATGCTGTTTAATCCGCAGGAATCCATTGATTTTAATGGCAATACTGGTCCATTCATTCAATACACCCATGCACGTATCCGTTCGGTTGTGCGGAAAGCTGGCGAATGGAAATGGGATGATTCACGGCAAATTAGCCTCAATAGCCACGAGCAGAACCTATTGCGTAACTTATACGAATACCCAGCTACGATTGAGCAAGCCGGTAGCGAAAACAGCCCGGCATTGATTGCCAATTATGTATATGAACTAGCCCGCGAATACAACCAATTCTACCACGAAGTGAGCATTTTACGCGAAACAGAAGATGATTTACGCAATTTCAGGATCGCACTATCAGCCTTTACAGCTAATGTTCTAAAACATGCCATGGGATTGCTAGGCATTGAAGTGCCTGAAAGGATGTAGGTTAGGAGATCATTTCTAAAAGAAGGATGTTATTTCTTAATTTTCCTTCTCAAGCCAAACTGCGTTTCAAAAGCCCCTAAATCAGGCGTTACATCACGTGCCCTTCCGTAATAGTCGGTTTCAACTTCTAGGGGTATGCCAAAACTGCGTGCCGGCGAAAGGCTATCGGGTTCCACATTCATCTTGCCGATATCCACAAACAACGGATCTTCATTTACCAAACAATTCTTAAAGATGGTAAAATCGGAAGTATTCATTAACGTGCGTACCAAGCAATGATCGAAGGTGTACAAAAACGAGGTTCCCTCTGGCTGAACACCAATAAGAAGCTCATCTTCAAGGTTTCCATAAATAATTGAATTGCCAAAATACACTTCTGATGGGGTAATATTCACTACTTCATTGGGCGGGTTCACATAATAATTCTTAAGCACCAACGAAGGCGTCTGGCGTGTAGAACTCGACCAAAAATTGCCAATAGTAGCATGCCTGAAGTTGTAAAGTCCTCCATTTAAAGCCACTGCATACTCGCCACAGTTTACAAAAGCACAATTAACCGAACTCACGCTGGTGGCATTGCAAGATAGCCCTCCAAGTTTCATGTTTTCGATGCGCGTATTGTTTAGAACCAAACCTGGATTTGTACTTTCTCCCGTAATATCTACCTGAATACCAAGCGTTCCATTTTGAATTAAGGCGTGGTTGATTTCATTGTTTAGGCTACCTTCCGATAACCAAATGCCGTTCCATTGACCTGGCAAATCCTTATAAAACGCATCTAAACGGTCGTTACGGAACAAAACCTTGTTTTCGGCACTACCATTCACTTTAAGGCTTCCATCTTTGTAAACCATTAAGATACCATTGTTATGAAAATAAACCTTTGCGCCCTCCTGAATGGTAAGGGTACAAGCCGAATCAACCACAGCCATTCCATAGATTAAATGAGGTTTGTCATTGGTCCATACATCGTTACAATCAATTATTGAATATGCAGGGAAATCGGTTGGAAAATGGTCAGGCGTATGGTAGTAAGCATCTTGGCCCCAAGCAACAAGCTTAACATCCTGTAAATTGCCATTGGTTGTACAAATCAAGGAATCAGTTACCACCAACGGACTGTTTTGGTTGGTGGGATCAATAATAACTTTCACAAAAACATACAAGCTATCTCCAGCATCAAGCTCTACATCAGCAACTTGTGTGCTTGAATAGCCATCAATGTTGATTTTATAGGCCGAAGCAGTTCCTTTACCCAGCCGTATCTCCGAAATTTTTACTTTGGCATTGTTACGATTGTAGATTTTAAGTTGTTGTGTAATAGAACCTACAGTCGTAAACACAGTATCAAATAGTACTGTGTCAGTCGAAAACTCGAGCTTAAGTGCTGGGTCAGTGTTTACGCTGTCTTTTTTGCAAGCAACCGTGGTAAAAAGCATCCATAGCACAAAACCAGTCAACAAAAAATTTAGGATTGGCCTCATAATTACAATTTGTAATAAAACAGAGCAAATGTACAATTATTGTAAGTATGGCTCACTTCAGGGCTTCATCCAGCTTTCGCGTTTGGGATATCTTGAAAGGTAACATTTGCCCTCTTTGATGATAATGGGCTGTTTATCAATATTCCATAAAAAGACTTTTACTTTCTGGCTTTTGGGCGGTAATTCGGGGATAAGCATACAGTTTTTAAAATTATGGGGTGAGCCATCCCAACCTTGTTTAAACCAGTGCAATGGAAAAAATTGGTAAATGAGTTCTTTACTTTGTTGGTCTTGTGTTGAAACCACTATCCAAGCGCGTGTTTTACGCAAGTGCACGTAAATGCTCATATCTATTTCAAGCCTTAACCTATCGCCAACCAGCGTATCAACACGGGCCTCATACAAACTAAGAAATTCTTTTGCTGGGTTACCATAATAGTTTATTGCGTTTGAAGAGGCTAGGAGAGTGGTTTCAAGTTTTTGCTTGCGTTTGTACAGAACACGCTTTCCGATATTATCATAATCAATTGAATCATAATACGTTTTCCAGGTTGGATAAATATTGGGATCAACAATTTGATAATCCTCTTCCAAGCCTGGATAGTTTTTAAAGCTGATTTGGCTTTCGTTTCCGCCAGAACGGTAATTGTACATTGCCCAAGTTAATAACCTTGTTGTGTAACCTCCTACCGTTGGCGGATAATCACCTGCTTTATGTGAATCTTTAATTTTTTGAAAAAACCTGGCTGGCAATGAATCATCAGAATAATGAAAGGTATGCGTAAAGTTTAGGTTTAGTGCAAAATGTACCGGAAAGTAAAGAAAAGGTACTAACACCAAAAGAACCCAATTTATCTTCAAGTGTACTTCGTTGATTGCCCAATTAAATGTAAATAGAACAGAACCAATGAAAAACAACCACAAATACAAAACCGTTCTGTCTTGAGGGTAATTTACATTTAATAAAGCCTTTAAGACCAACGGTGCTAAAAGGTTTAATAGGAATAGACTATTGAAAAGGATAGCTAGTGAAGTGTTGCTGTTCCAGTTCTTAAATCCTTGTTGTATAAGGATATAGCAAGTAAAGCAAAAAATGCATAATGCGAAGGCAATAAAAAGCCAATTAACCACTTGGCTATTAAAGCCCGTTAGCATAAACAGCAGCGAACCGATTGTTGTTTCTAAATAGCCGGATGGCAATCCATAGTACAAAGCACCTTTCGATTTTAGCACAAACAACACTACTACCAGAAAGCTTAGGGGCAAAACTCCAGCAAAAATGAATGTTAGGCTTTTTATAATCAGAAGTTTACAGGATGAAGCAACGGGCTTGATAAGAGGACGCAGCAAAAGAAGCCCAATCACAACCACTAATGTATTAATTAATGTAAGGTTGGCGTAAGTTGCTAACGAGGCAAAAACCAGGGAAGCTAAATCATGTTTTATTGCAGGGGTTTCCCAAGCCTTGATAAGATAAAAAACAGCAATGCTTAGCAAGCCTAACGAAAGTCCGTATCCACGGCTAAGGCAAAAGAAATCAATAAAGCCTAGGCTAAGATATAGGATTGAAATGAAGCTAATTCGTAAAACTAAATGACTAATTTTTAACGAAATAAGATAAACAAACCATAGGTAAACGGGAAATGCTAACACATTGGCCAACCGCAAAGCCAGGTTTGATTCACCAAAAAGTCCAGAGAAGATTAGGGTAAGTAATGAATTGAGGTAGTGATTGTTGGCATCCCAATCGCTGATGAATGGCAAAACACGCCAAAAACTTACGTAATGGAAAAAGGTGGCAGATTCATCAAAGCCAAAGGGAATGAAAATTGCCTTTAACGTATTGATTACCGTTAAGAAAGCTAATAATATGATAATAAATACATTAAACCTTCTATCAACAAGAGTGGAGGCTTGAAAAAACTGTTTCAGGGACATAGCTATCAATTGATAAGCAATGAGTTACATTTGGTTTAGAGGCTTTGCACCGCGGTTTCAAAAATAGGTATTCTTGCTTATTATTCTATTATGAACTTCGGTAAAAAGTGAACTGTCAATAGAGTGTGTATAAAAAGTTTAGAGCTATTAATGAATTGATTGAAAATTAATGCTTAACTTTGCACGCCTTTTCTGGGAAGGTATCCTTTTGATAATGAATTTAGTATTAACCCGGTAATTGTTTTGAACGAAACCCAGAGCGTATGAAGAATTGCCACAAAATTGTATTAAATGTCTGATTTAGAAATGAATGTCAGCAATGACATGGAAAAAAACGAAGAAGTAACTCCCGCTAATGAAGTTACTCCAGTACAGGAAGAAACCGTTGCCGAAGTAGTTGTACCCGTACAAGAAGAAACCGCTGCTGAGGTGGTTACTCCGGAACCAGAGGTAAAAGAGGTTGTAGCTGAAAAAGTTAAACCAGCGCCTGTTAAGAAAGTTAGGTCTTCGGTTCCCGAAGAATTTGATTGGAACAGTATTGGCAAAAAACAGATTCTGTATTCAAAAGATGAACAGAACAAATTAGAACAACTTTACGACAAAACCTTAAGCTCAATCGTTGAGCAAGAAGTTATTGATGGTCAGGTTGTTGCTATGAACACCAGAGAAATAGTGGTTAACATCGGATTTAAGTCAGACGGTGTTATTCCCCTGTCAGAACTCAGGTACAATCCCGAATTAAAGGTTGGCGATCACATCGAAGTATATGTTGAAAGCCAAGAAGACCGCACGGGTCAATTAGTTCTTTCGCACAAAAAAGCCCGTACTTTACGTTCATGGGAGCGTGTAAATGGAGCTTATGATACACAAGAAGTTATTAAAGGTTATGTTAAATGCCGCACCAAAGGAGGTCTTATTGTTGACGTTTTTGGAATTGAAGCATTCTTACCTGGCTCACAAATCGACGTGAAACCTATCCGCGATTATGATATTTTTGTTGATAAAGTAATGGAATTCAAGGTTGTGAAAATTAACCACGAGTATAAGAACGTAGTTGTTTCACACAAAGCCCTTATCGAAGATGAGCTCGAAGCCCAAAAGGTTGAGATTATCGCACGTCTTGAAAAAGGCCAGATTCTTGAAGG